>JAYTDE010000099.1:0-8327 GCA_043736195.1 Burkholderiales bacterium
GAGTTTGCCGACCACGATGCCGCCTGCCCGATTGGCGATGGATGCGGCTTCGGCCAGCGGCAGCGTACCCCCCAGCAGTACCCCGAGGGTCGCGATCACTGTATCGCCGGCGCCGGAGACATCGAAAACCTCGCGCGCCTGGGCCGGCATATGGATCGTCTGGTGCGGCAGAAACAGGGTCATGCCCTCTTCGGAACGCGTCAGCAGCAGCGCTTCAAGCGCAAGCCTTTCGCGCAGGATGCCGGCACGCGCGGCCAGATCGGCTTCCGAGGTCCAACTGCCCACCACCTGCGCCAGTTCGGCGCGATTGGGCGTGATCATGCTGGCGCCCTTGTAGCGCGCGTAGTCGGTGCCCTTCGGATCCACCAGGATTTTTTTTCCCGCGGCGGCGGCGACGGCAATCATCTCGGCGATATGTGTAAGCCCGCCCTTGCCGTAGTCCGACAGGATCACGATGTCGACCTCACCTAACAGGCGCTTGAATTCATCAAGCTTTCCGGTCAACACCTCATGACTGGGCGTCTCTTCAAAATCGATACGCAATAGCTGCTGCTGCCGGCCGATCACGCGCAATTTGATGGTGGTCTTGTAGCGTGAATCCACATGCAGCGCCGCGCGAATGCCGGCGGCTTCAAGCAGTGCGCGGATCACCTGGCCGGGCTCGTCGTCGCCCACCACCGAAAGCAGGGTCACCTGCGCGCCCAGCGCGGCGGCGTTGCGCGCCACGTTGGCCGCGCCGCCCAGGCGTTCGTCGCTGCGCTCGACCTTGACCACCGGCACCGGCGCTTCCGGGCTGATGCGATGCACCTCGCCGAACCAGTAACGATCCAGCATCACGTCGCCCACGATCAGGATGCGCGCACCGGCGGCGGCCTCACGCGGCGTCACGAGCGCCTCCGGCCGGTGCGGGCAAGCGCTCGACCGCGCCTGCCGGACCCTGCTCGCCGCAGCGAACGGCGCGTGCCACGCCCGCTCAAATCGCCTGCTGGTCCAGAACGGCCGCGCCACCGCGCTTGAGTTCGGGACGCCCCATCGGGTAGTACTCGAAACCGAGCTGACGCACCATCAGCGGGTCATACAAATTGCGGCCGTCAAAAATCGCCGGCGTTGTCAGTTCCCGCTTCAAGCGTGCGAAATCCGGACTGCGAAACTCCTTCCATTCGGTCACGATCACCAGCGCCTCGGCACCTTCGATCGCGTGCATGGGATTGTCGGCATAGCGGATGCGCGGGTCATCCCCGAGGATGCGCCGCGCTTCGTGCATCGCCACCGGATCGTAGGTGGTGACGCTGGCGCCGCGCTCGAGCAATTCGCGCAGCAATTCAAGCGCCGGCGCTTCACGCATGTCGTCGGTGTTCGGCTTGAAGGCCAGGCCCCACACCGCGAAGCGCTTGCCGCTCAAGTCCTGCCCAAAGCGCTTGACAAGCTTCGCTCCCAGCACCCGCTTCTGGTCGTCGTTGACCGCTTCGACCGCATCGAGAATGCGTGATCCCAATCCGGCTTGATGGGCGGTGCGCTGCAACGCCTGTACATCCTTGGGAAAACACGAACCGCCGTAGCCACAGCCGGCGTACAGGAAGTGATAGCCGATGCGCGGGTCCGAGCCAATCCCCTGACGTACCAGTTCGATGTCGGCGCCAAGCCGCTCCGCTAGATTGGCAATCTCGTTCATGAACGAAATACGCGTCGCCAGCATGGCGTTGGCGGCATACTTGGTCAGCTCCGCCGAGCGAATGTCCATGAAGATCATGCGCTCGTGGTTGCGCTGGAAAGGCGCATACAGGGCACGCATCGCCGCGCGCGCGCGCTCGTCGTCGGCACCGATCACGACCCGGTCAGGCTTCATGAAATCGTCAACAGCCGCGCCTTCCTTGAGGAATTCGGGGTTCGAAACCACCGAGTACTCCAAGGACACGCCACGTGCCGCGAGCTCCTCGGCGATCGCCGCACGCACGCGATCGGCGGTGCCCACCGGCACGGTCGACTTGTCGACCACCACTTTTGCATTGCTCATGTGGCGCCCAATGTTGCGCGCCGCGGCCGTCACGTACTTGAGATCGGCCGAGCCATCCTCGTCCGGCGGGGTACCTACAGCGATGAACTGGATATCCCCATGCGCCACCGCCTGGGCCACGTCGGTGGTGAAGCGAATCCTGCCGGCGGCGCGATTGCGGGCCACCATTTCCTTCAAGCCGGGCTCGAAAATCGGAATGCCGCCTTCATTGAGGACACGGATCTTCTCCGCGTCAAGGTCCAGGCACAGCACATCATTGCCCACTTCCGCGAAACACGCACCGGTCACCAGGCCCACATAGCCGGTTCCGATCATCGTGATTTTCATCAATTACTCCCAGATAAGGCCAACACCAAAGCCGTGGTGCGACGCCAGCAGCGTTTTCAGCCAGCCAGCTTGAATTCCTCGGCGCGCCTGGGTGGATAGGTCTCCCAGCCGCCGCAACCCGGGCAACGCCAGAAGAACTGGCGCGCCTTGAAGCCGCAATTTTCGCATGTGTAACGGGTCAGCATGCGGGTATGCGCATGCACCAGATTCTTGACCAACTGTAAATCGGGCTGGCGATCCGGCGCCGCCAGCATCAACTGCGCCTCCAGCAACTTGTCCAGCCCCAGCATGGTCTGGTTGCGGCGCAGTTCTTCGCGCACCAGCCGGTATGCGGGCTCCGCCCCTTCGAGCTCGACCTTCAGGTCGAATACCAGATCCAGGAGGTCCAGCGAGGGATAGCGTTCGAGATAGCCGGCCAGCAGGGTCAGTCCCTCACCCGGCGCACCTAGCGCCCGGTAACTATCGGCCAGCCGCGCGCCGACCAGCGCCAGGAACTGCGGATCCTGCGATTCGATCCGGCGCCATTGCTCGATCGCCTCGGCATGCCGGCCAGCGCCGACCTCGATGTCGCCCAGGATCATGGTTGCGCGCACCGCCTTGCGATTGGCCTTGATTGCCGCCAACGCCTGGTCACGCGCCGCATCCGGCTGCGATTGCGACAGCAGCCGTGCGGCAAGTTCGCAATGAAATTGGGCGATCTCCGTCTGACGCGAATCGCCGGATTCGGCTTCGATCCGCCAGGCTGCGGCGATCGCCTTGTCCCAATCCTTTTCCAGCTGATGGATCTCCAGCAGGCAGACCCGGGCACGCGCGGCGTAGGCCGACCCCGCAAGCTTGCCCAGCGCTTCTTCGGCGCGATCGAGTAGCCCGCTCTTCAGATAGTCCTGGCCCAGCTCGAACACCGCGTGCAAGCGGTCGGATTCATCCAGATCCGGGCGGTTGACGAGATTCGAGTGCATGCGGATGGCGCGCCCGATCTCGCCCCGACGACGAAACAGATTGCCCAGCGCGAAATGCAGCTCGATCGTTTCCGGATCCACCTTGACGACTTCTACAAAGGCGTCGATTGCCTTGTCCGGCTGCTCGTTGAGCAGGAAATTGAGCCCGCGGAAATATGAGCTCGGCAAGGCTTTCGACTGCGATACGAGATGGCGGATGTCAACCCGCGCAGCTGCCCAGCCAAGCCCGAAGAAGAGCGGCAACCCCAGCAGCCACCAGATATCGATTTCCATGCTTGCGGGCCTCGCGAAACGGTTAGCGCGACATGTCGCGCGGCGGCGCGTCTTCGACCAAGGCCGCCGCGGCCTCGGGCCGCCCCCGTGTCGGCGGGTCGCGCCGCAGGCGCAAAAGTCGCGGCAGCAAGGCCAGCAGCGTCAGTACCACTCCGAGAAAGAAGAACACCAGCAGCATGAGGTTCAGGGGAGCGCGCCATTCAAGATCGAAATAGAAACGCAGCACGGCCATTTCAACGTTTTTATGCGCGAACAGGAAAAAAACCAGCAGCAGGAAAACACGCAACGCCCAGGTCAGATATCCCATCGCCAGCTCCCCTTGGCAGCGCCCGCTCGCGCGCCCCGGTCAAGCCAGGACGCCACGCATGCCAAAAAAAAACGGCACTCGCGTGCCGCATCAGGTTTTGTCGTCCACCCAGCCCTCAATTGCCCGCCGCCACCATCGGCGCCGCCGGCGCCCGGCTGGCCAGAGACGCTCGCGCCTGCGCTTCTTGGTTCAGACGCGCATCGACGCGATCGCGCAACTCCTTGCCGGCCTTGAAATGCGGCACGTGCTTTTCCGGCACGTGCACCTTCTCGCCCGACTTGGGATTGCGCCCGACGCGCGGCGGCCGGTAGTTCAACCCGAAGCTGCCGAATCCGCGAATCTCGATCCGTTGTCCGCGCGCCAGGCTTTCGGCCATGGCATCGAGAATGGTCTTGACCGCGAAGTCGGCATCCTTCGCGACAAGCTGCGGGTAACGCGCGGCCAGGCGCGCGATCAGGTCCGATTTTGTCATGCGGCGGGTCGGGCTTTAAGCTTACTTCTGATCCATCTTGGCCTTGAGCAAGGCGCCCAGGTTGGTCGTCCCGGTCGCCGCATTGCCCGCATCGGCCTGCACCCGCGCCATCACTTCGCGCTCCTCGACCGAATCGCGGGCCTTGACCGAAAGGTTGATATTGCGGTTCTTGCGATCGACATTGATGATGACCGCCTCGACCGTATCGCCCTCCTTGAGCAGGGTGCTGGCATCCTGCACACGATCGCGCGAAATTTCCGAGGCGCGCAGGTATGCCTCGACATCGTCGGCCAACAACACCACCGCGCCCTTGGCGTCGACACTCTTGACACGGCCGTTGACCACGGCACCCTTGTCGTTGGCTGCCACAAAGCTGGTCCAGGGGTCGCCGTCGAGTTGCTTGATGCCAAGCGAAATGCGCTCGCGCTCGACATCGATGGCCAGCACGGTCGCTTCCACTTCGTCGCCCTTCTTGAAATTCTTGACCGCCTCTTCGCCGGTCAGGGACCAGGACAGGTCGGACAAATGCACCAGGCCGTCGATGCCGCCAGGCAAGCCGATGAACACGCCGAAATCGGTGATCGACTTGATCGCGCCACGCACCTTGTCATTCTTCTTGTGATTCATCGAGAAGTCTTCCCATGGATTGGGCATGCACTGCTTCATGCCCAGGGAAATCCGGCGCCGGTCTTCGTCGATCTCCAGGATCATGACCTCGACTTCATCGCCCAGCGCGACAACTTTCGACGGATGCACGTTCTTGTTGGTCCAGTCCATTTCCGACACGTGCACCAGGCCTTCGATGCCGGATTCGACTTCCACGAACGAGCCGTAGTCGGTCAGGTTGGTGACCTTGCCGAACAGCCGCGTGCCCTGCGGATAGCGCCTGCCGATACCCACCCACGGATCCTCGCCCAACTGCTTGACGCCCAGCGACACTCGATTCTTTTCCTGGTCGAACTTGAGGATCTTGGCGGTGATCTCATCGCCCACCGCGAGCACCTCGGACGGATGGCGCACGCGCCGCCAGGCCAGATCGGTGATGTGCAACAGGCCGTCGATGCCGCCTAAGTCGACGAACGCGCCGTAATCGGTGATGTTCTTGACGATACCCTTGACAATCGCGCCTTCGGCCAGCGTCTGCATCAGCTTGGCGCGTTCCTCGCCTTGCGTGGCTTCGAGCACCGCGCGGCGCGACACCACCACGTTGTTGCGCTTCTTGTCGAGCTTGATGACCTTGAATTCCATGGTCTTGCCCTCGAAGGGCGTGGTGTCCTTGACCGGCCGCGTGTCGACCAGCGAGCCCGGGAGGAACGCGCGGATGCCGTTGGTCATGACCGTCAGACCGCCCTTGACCTTGCCGGTGATCACACCGGTGACCAGTTCACCCGACTCCAGCGCCTTTTCAAGATCCATCCATGCCGAAAGGCGCTTGGCCTTGTCGCGCGAAAGCAGGGTCTCGCCAAAACCGTTTTCCAGCGAATCGATGGCGACCGAGACGAAATCGCCGGCCTTGACAGACAGTTCACCGGAATCATTCTTGAATTCTTCGAGAGGAATGTAACTCTCGGACTTGAGACCCGCGTTAACGACCACGAAGTTGTAGTCGACGCGCACCACCTCGGCGGTGATGACTTCGCCTGCCCGCATCTCCTGACGACTCAGGGATTCTTCAAACAGTGCGGCAAAGGATTCGTTAGCCACGGTAGCGGCTTGTTGGGTAAGGGACATTGAGGAAGACCTGGCGGTTGGTCCATGCCGCGCTTGCCCGATCAAGGCCGGCGACAGGGAGTTGGTTGATGTCGGCACCGGCTCCGGATGAGCCCGCGCCACCTTGCTGCACTATTCCCTTGATCCACCTATCGCAGCGTCGCGGCACCACGCCAGCACGGTATCGACCGCGACATCGACGGACATCGCGGTTGTATCCAGCAGTCGGGCACCAGGCACTCGCAAGAGCGGCGCGGCCGAACGCGACGCATCACGCCTGTCGCGTTCCACCAAATCCGCCAGAACAGCATCAAAAGGGGCGCGAATAATAGCATTATTTTCTTTTTCCATCAATCCTTTAGGTGATTCCGACACGCTTGTCGCAGCGCCCAGTTGCGCAGTTCGCCGACGCGCTCTTTCCGCCACGTCAGCGGTCAGGAATACCTTCAGGTGAGCGTCCGGAAACACCACGGAAGCCATGTCGCGGCCGTCGGCCACCAGCCCGGGCATGACGCGAAAAGCGCACTGGCGCTTGAGCAAGGCCGCGCGTACGGTCGGCAGGGCGGCGATCCTTGAGGCATCGCGCCCCCCCGCCTCCGAGCGCACCGCGGCACTTATGTCGGCACCATCCAGCCAGATACGGTCGCCGTCGAAACGCAAGGCCATGCGCGCCGCGCAGGCCGCGAGCGCGGCCTCGCATACAGACTGATCTTCAAGCGGGATACCGGCGCGCGCAGCGGCGACCGCGGCCGCACGATAGATCGCACCGCTGTCAAGATAGTGATACCCGAGTCGCGCCGCCACGCGCTTGGCGACCGTGCCCTTGCCCGATGCGGCGGGGCCGTCGATGGCGATCACCGGTACCGGATTCATCGCGAGTGCCTTCGGCCAGAAAATTCGGAGCGCGGATTGTACGCCCGACGTTCAGCCGGAACCGGCGGCGGACAGCGCCCAAGGGCTTTCGCGGTGCCTGCGACATGGTCCGGCCCGGTGCCAGGCCACGCCGCGATGCGGCCGCGCGCAGGCCGCATCCATCAGTGCAAGCCGGCGGGCCGCACCGCCTCCAGTTGGTCCCACAACTCGAGAGTCCGATCGGCGCCATGCAGGGTGCGCACGAATTGCAGCAGGCGCTCGTCGGTGATGAAGCTGGCCGACGAGGCCGCCGCCAACAGCCTTGCCGGCGACTGTGGTCGCGCCACCGCATACCCCTGTACGTAGTCGACGCCAACCTCCGCCAACGCTTCGAGCGTGGGGCGGTCTTCAACCCACTCGGCAATGGTTTTCATGCCCAGGTTGCGCGCCAGGCTGACGATGGCCTCGACGATCGCCAGATTCGAGGGGTGGGTGTTGACGCCCACGATGAAACTGCCGTCGATCTTGAGCACATCGGCCGGCAACTCCTTGAGATACGAGAATGAGGTGTAGCCGGCACCGAAATCGTCGAGCGCGATCTTGGCGCCGTACCCGCGTACACGATCGATGAACCGACGGGTGTTCTCCAGGTCATGGAGCGCGACGCTTTCGGTGATCTCGATGCACAGGCGGCCGGCCGCATGCACATACTGGGCGAGCAGCGCAAAGGCATCATGGATAAAGCGCTCGTCATTGAGCGACGCTCCCGACAAGTTCATGCAGACGAACTGGGTGCGCTTCAAGCGGTCGTAGTTGGCGTCGATCCACGCCAGCACGGTTGCCAGAACCCAACGATCGATGACGCCTATGCGGCCATTGTTCTCCGCCACCGAAATGATCGACGCCGCCGACACCACGGTATCGTCGGCCTCGCGCATGCGCAGCAGGACTTCGAAGTTGAGTGAGTCATGCGGCGACTGCAGCGACATGATGGGTTGCATTTCAAGGAACAGCCCCTCGTGCGCGCTCGACGAACCGAGGCGCTCGATCAGGCGCAATTCGGCCTCGCGCTGGCGGAATACCGTGGCGTTCTTCTCGTAAACCACCATGCCGTCGCCCAGGCCGGATTTGGCCTCGCGACAGGCGCGGTCGGCAGCCGATATCGCATCCTTGGCCGACGTGCCGGCGGCCACCTCGACCAGACCGATCGAACCACGCACCTGAAACGCCTTGTCGCCGATCCGGTAGGGCTGGGTGCCGATGCGCTCGATGACACCGCGACATGACCAGGCCGCGGACTGAATCGGCGTACCCGGCAACACGATCACGAATTCGTCACCGCCGACGCGGCCGACGCGTTGCCCGTGGCTCAACATTTCCTGCACCCGCTCGCATACCTGGATCAATACCTCG
>JAYTDE010000100.1:0-1940 GCA_043736195.1 Burkholderiales bacterium
ATAGTAGCGCCAGGTGCAACCCGCGGCGGCACATCGGAATACTCGGCACCCGGCGCTGGGCAGGGTCAGGCCGCTTAGCTACTGTGGGTCACCTTCACAACCCAAAGGAAAAGTCATGCCGAAACGCCTCTTTGCCCTTCTGATCATGATCGCCGCGTTGGCCCAGACGGGCGTGGCGAGTGCTGCCGGTGCTTCGGAAGCGTCCGCCGGCGCATCCGCAGTGTCGATACTCTCGGCTGCCAGCGTCGCTTACGGCGCGGAAACGCTAATCAACGGTTCCGGTCGCTTGCTGGTCACCTCGGTGGAAACCGTCGGCAATTCCACCACGATCCTCCTGCGCGACGCTTCCGGCGCGGCGCAGGCCTCGGTGACTCTGCTGGGGTCGGCCGCGGGCGCGGCTTCGGTCGGTATCGGCACCGTTGTCACCGTAGTGGCAGAGGTCACCGGCCACCTGCTGGTGGCTTCAGGCAAGGCGATTGCCTTCATTCCCAACCAGATCGGCCACGCCTTGGTGGGCTCGACCCGCACGCGCGAGAGGCAATGATGCTGGCGCGCCTGGTGTTTCCATTCCTGCTTCTCTTCACCTGCCACGCGCACGCCGGGCGGTCCTGCAGCGATGCGCCGCCTCAACCCGAGGCCGTGCGCAAGGGCCTTGACCTGGCTCTCAAAACCCGTAACACCCTTGATGCCAGCGCCGCACAAACGGCGCTGGTCGCACGCGTGGGCAAGGACCTGTCGCGCTACGGACTGCGCTACTCGCATCTGGCGATCGCCTGGCGCGATCACCCGGCCGGGCGCTGGTTCGTGGTGCACGAGCTCAATGCCTGCGGCACCGCCGGGTCCGACCTCTACGACGAAGGCCTCGGCAATTTCTTCCTGGACGATCTGCACGCACATGAAGCCTTGATACTGATTCCGCCACCCGAGTTGCAACAGCGCCTGGCCACATTGCTTCAAGCAGGCAGTGTGCTCAAACTGCACGCACCGCAATACAACATGGTCGCCCACCCGTTCTCGACGCGCTACCAGAACAGCAACCAGTGGGTGCTTGAAACACTGGCGGCGGCGCTTGCGCCCGCGGGTAGCGTCGACTCGCGTGCCAGCGCGCAGGCCTGGCTCAAGGATGCCGGCTTCGCACCGACCACGCTCGCGATCAGCACGCTGGAGCGCCTGGGCGCCCGCGTCAGCCGCGCCAACATCGCCTTCGATGATCATCCACCCGAGCGTCGTTTCGCCGGCCGCATCGACACGGTGAGCGTGGAGTCGGTGGCCGGGTTCCTGCTGCGGCGAGCGGGCGGGACACAAAGCCTTACCGTCGGCGTCGAGTAAGCGCAACGACCTTCGCGGGAGCAGGAAACCGAAGCCGCCGTACAGGCGGCAACTACGCTCGGAGAGTTTGTTGTTTCTTCCAAAGCTTCACGCCATGAGCCCAACAGGCGCGGAACGATCCGCAATGGGGAGGCTCGTACCACGGAGCTATGCAGCGGGCCTTTCTACAAATCGCGACGCATGCCCGCCCGAACTCGACGATTGACTGCCGCTCCGTGCGTCAGCCATACTTCCTGAAAGCCAGTTGGATTTCCTATCCTTCGTCGAGGGCAGGAATAGGGTCCGATATCGCGGCGATGGTTATCCGCCAATCCAGGTCTTTCATAAAATCGGGAACGCACAATGAGACAAACAGGAGCAGATGGAGCACACGCTGAAGCGCGCAAGGCGCTGATCGACAAAGCCCGAACGATGGTTCCCGCGCTCAGTGAGCGGGCGGTCCAGACCGAGAAGGATCGTCGCATCGCCGATGCGACGCACGAAGCGTTCGTCGCGGCGGGTTTTTATCGCATCCACCAGCCCAGGCGCTTCGGCGGGAGCGAGATGAACCTGTCGGTCATGATCGATCTGGCCGCCGAACTGGGGCGCGGCTGCGGCTCGAGCTGCTGGAT
>JAYTDE010000101.1:0-2070 GCA_043736195.1 Burkholderiales bacterium
CCGGCGATGGCGGCCAGGGTCCACGGAAAACACCAGCCGTTGCAGTGGAACATCGGCAGGGTCCACAAATAGGTGGCGAAATGCGGCATGCCCCAGACCACGATGTTCGACGTCGCATTCAGGTACGCGCCCCGATGATGGGTCACCACACCCTTGGGATTGCCGGTGGTGCCGGAGGTATAACCCAGCGCGATCGCATCCCATTCGTCGGCAGGGTGACGCGGCGCATGCAGGGCATCGCCGGCGGCGATGAAGGACTCGTACTCGAGCGCACCGATGCGTTCGCCCGGCCCGTTGTATTCGGGATCATCGACATCGATCACCAGCGGCTTGACCTTGGCCTGCGAAAGCGCCTGGGCCATGGTGGCGGCGAACTCGCGATCGACCAGCACCAGTTTCGTCTCGCTGTGATCAAGCATGAAGGCAATCGCCGCGGCATCGAGTCGCGTATTGAGGGCGTTGATCACCGCGCCGGTCATCGGAATGCCGAAATGCGCTTCGACCATGGGCGGGATGTTGGGCAGCATCACCGCCACGGTGTCGCCAACGCCGATGCCGCGCGCAACCAGGGCCGAGGCCAGGCGGCGGCTGCGCGCATAGGTCTGGGCCCAGGTGCGCCTTAAGTCGCCGTGAATCACCGCGATGCGCCCGGGATACACCGCGGCGGTGCGAGCGATGAAAGAAAGCGGCGTCAACGCCACATGGTTGGCCGGCGTTCTTGGCAGGCCCTGGTCGTAAATGCTTGTCATACGCGAGTTCGCCGATCCCGAATCAGTATCATGTCAATTGTAATGAACTCCGCCGCCCCGTAATGCGCCAGCCCGCGCGAAGCCGCCCCTTATGAAGCCGGGGCCTTTCGAACCGACCTTGCCTGGCATCGCGGTGCGCCTCGGTATCGCCGCCGCCGGTTCGCTGCTGGTGCATGCCCTTTTCATCAGCGGCGCCATGCGCGGCCTGGCCGACGTGTTTCGCTGGTCGAACACCGAACCCGCACCCCTCACTGTCAGTGCACGCATCAGGGAAGTACCACCCGAGCCCGCCGTTGCGCCGCCCTTGCCGCGCGTGGTGCCCGCCCAAAAAAGGCCGGGCAAGCCAGCCGCAGCAACTCCCGCCGCGCCGCTGCCGGAAGTGATCGCGGCGCCGGTCGCGGCACCGGATACACCCGCGCCGGCGACCGCGGCGCCGGCAGCGCCCTCCGCCGACGTACAGCCTGCTGTCGAGGCGGCGCCTGCAGCAGCGCCGGAACCAGTCGCCCCGCCGCCTGCCCCCCCACGTCGCGTCCCCTTGCCGCCGCAAGCGACCATTACCCTGGAATTGACGCTCGAGTCCAACAACTACAAGGTCTGGGCCACGCAGCAATGGAGCATGGCCGACGGACGCTACCGGATCGTCTTGTCGGCCGAAGCGCGCGCGCTGTTTTTCACGCTGGGCTCGATCATGCTCGAAAGCCGGGGCGTGGTGTCGGCCGACGGCCTGCGCCCGGAGCGCTATATCGACGAACGCAACAAGCGTCGCACCACCGTCAGTTTCAGCGCCAATGAGAAAAGTGCCCTGGTCGAAGAAGCCAATGGCAACCGCAAGACCATTGCGCTGGCGGGCCAGGCGGCCGACATCATGAGCCTGACCTACGATCTGGCCTTCAATCCGGATATCAATGTCGGCGCGCCGTTTACGCTTTCAAACCGCGATTCGGTCGACGAGATCCGGCTGGTCGCCAAGGGCGAAGAGGTCTTGTCCGGCGAGGTCGGCAACCTCACCACCCGCTTCTACGACTTTCGGCGCCCCGACGGCAGCGGCGGCATGCAGGTCTGGCTGGCACCCGAGCGCGGCTGGTTGCCCGCCAAGATACGCGTGCTGGGGCGCGACGGCGCGCTGACGATGGTCGCGACCAAGTACGAGTTCGGTGGCGCCGACAGCAGGTAAAATCTCATTTTTGCGGCGCAGCAAATCCTGCCTCGCCGCAGCTGCACCCGCGCCGAACTCATTCCAGCGATCACGCCATGTCACCAGCAGAGTTGAGCAAGAGCTTCGATCCGCACGCCATCGAGGCCAAGTGGTACCCGTTGTGGG
>JAYTDE010000102.1:0-2256 GCA_043736195.1 Burkholderiales bacterium
CGCCTTAACAGGTGGTTGCGCGATCGCCGGCGCACGGCCAGCACTTATCTGGCGGCGGATGCGCCGGGTTCGCGATCGCTTTCGTAGAGGGTCAGCAACTCTTCGCTGGCCTCGCGGGAGGTCTGCACCAGCTTGCTCTCGTCCTGATAAATCGCGTGCTGTTTCTTGAGCAGCGCCTGATCATGCTCGCGGAAACGGGCGATCGTCATCGAAGCCTCGGAGGGCGCGATGCCCAGTTGCAGCAATGCCTGCTGCGCCATCTCCATGCTGGTATGCCAGGTCTCGCGATAGAAGCGCGCGATGCCCAGGTCCATCAGGCGATGGGCATGCACACGGTTGCGCGCGCGCGCGATCACCGGCACCTGCGGGAATTGGTGGCGCACCAGGCCCGCGCACTTGATCGAATCCTCGGGGTCGTCGATCGCCAGCACGATGAGGCGGGCGGCCCCCGCATTGGCGGCATGCAGCAATTCGATGCGGGTGGCGTCGCCGAAGTACAGCTTGCCGCCGAACTTGCGCACGGTGTCGACCTGGTCGGCGTTTTTCTCCAATGCGACAAACGGAATGCCTTTCAGCGAGAGCACCCGCGCCATGATCTGGCCCACGCGGCCGTAGCCGGCGATAACCACATGGCCGGCATTGGGCGCGATCGAATCGAACTCGCGCTCTTGCTTGCGGTCCAGCCACGGCCCCAGCCACTTTTCCTCCAGGATGAACAGGAGCGGCGCCACCAGCATTGACACTGTTACCGACACAATCAGCAGTTCGGATACGGCTTGCGTAAAGATGCCGACCCCGGCCGCGGTACCAAACAACACGAAGGCGAATTCGCCACCCTGCGCCAGCGCGATACCCAGCTTGCGCGCGCTCGACCCCTGGGTGCCTGCCATCCGCGCCACGCCCACCAGCACTACGAACTTGATCGCCAGGAGGCAAAGCACGATCGCCGCTACCTGCAGTGGCTGGATGGCCAGGAGGCCCAGGTTCGCCGACATGCCGACAGCGATGAAAAACAAGCCCATCAAAAGCCCCTTGAACGGCTCGATGTCGGCTTCGAGCTCATGCCGATACTCGGAATCGGCCAGCAGCATGCCGGCCAGAAAGGCGCCCAGCGAGGCGGTGAGACCAGCCACCTCCATCAGCAAGGTGACGCCGACGACGATAAAGAGCGCGGTGGCGGTGAAAATCTCGCGCCCGCCATGGCTGGCCACGGTGCGAAACAGCGGGCGGATCAGGAAGCGGCTGGATACGATCAGGGCGGCGATGATCGCAAGCGCCTTGGCGGCGTCCAGCCAGCCGCCGCTGCCGTGGCCGCCGGCGCCGGTCTGGCCCAGCGAGTGCGCCAGAAACGGCAAGGCCGCCAGCAAGGGGATCACCGCCAGATCCTGGAACAGGAGGATTGCGAAACTCTCCCGGCCATGGCGCGTGGTCAACTGCTTTTTCTCGGCCAAGGTCTGCAGCACAAATGCGGTGGACGACATCGCAAGGCCAATGCCCACCACCAGCGCCGCCTGCCAGGTCAGGCCGGTGGCAAGCGCGATGGCGCCCAGCAGCAGGGCGGTGGCCAACACCTGCGCCGAGCCCAGCCCGAATACCTGCTTGCGCAGGATCCACAGGCGCGAAGGCTGCAGTTCCAGCCCGATCACAAACAGCAGCAGCACCACGCCGAATTCCGAGACATGCAGCATGGTCTCGACGTTGTCTATGAGTTTGAGACCCCAGGGGCCGATCAGCATGCCGGCCCCCAGGTAGCCCAGCACCGCGCCCAGGCCGAACTTGCGCGACAGCGGCACCGCGATGATGGCGGCCACGAGAAAGATGGCGATCTGGGTCAGCATGGTGAATGTTCGGGTGGTGCAGGGGCGCACAGCCGCATGGCCGCGCCTGGGTCAATCAAGCACCACCACCACCTGGCCTTCAATCACCGCATCGCCTTCGGCAACCAGGATTTCGGCGATTGTGCCGGCGCGCGGGGCCGCGACCGGGATCTCCATTTTCATCGATTCGATCAGAATCAAGGTGTCGTCCAAAGCGACGGACTGCCCGATTGCGGTCTCGATCTTCCACACTTTTCCGGCCACTTCGGTCTCGATCCTGATCTTCATTGATGCATCTCCGATGCTCTCCGCCCGTTCCGGCCAGCGCGCCCAGGATGGCGGTTGGTCCCCGCCGCATCGTAGCAGCCTGTCGGGCCCGGTTGGTGTTGTGAGTTCCGATTCAGCGCGGTTGAAATTGGGGTTGGAATTTGAACCTGGA
>JAYTDE010000103.1:0-3032 GCA_043736195.1 Burkholderiales bacterium
GTCAGAATGAGGCCGGTCAAGGGGCTTGCCGTGGGTGCGCTATTCATCGTGCATGTCTGTCCACTCGCCTGTTTCGGTTGAGCATGCAGCGGCGCACGCCAACGCCGCGGGGCCCGGAGAAGCTCGGCTGGGTCTCACAATGGCCGCCATACTATCCTTGATCGCCTGCCAGCCTCAAGTTGTTGCAACACCCCAAGGATTGTGGTGCCTCCTTCCGCCGATTGGCCGTCGCTGTAGGCCGCATTCTTACCCGAAGGCGCGGCGCAGCGCGACTTTCGCCCGGCCCGCGACGCGTGGATACTTTGCTTCATCATCCTGTCAAGCCACTCGCGAAAGGGTCGTCATGCAACACATCGAAGGTAGCAATGTTTCCAACCCGTTTGCCCTGATGGGTGATCCCGACGCCATCGCCGCAGCGCTCGAGCGGGCCAAATCATGGAACCTGAAGTCGCGGGTCTGCCATCCGCTGGACCGGCCGTCGCGCACACGATTGTCCAGGGAGCTCGCGCAGTTTGACGCCTTCGTCGAAGCGGAGAGCGGCAGCGAGGGCGGCGCCGACGCCTGATGGCGGCGACGCACGTGCCGCGCAAGCGCGGGTTTATCACGTTGGCACGCGCTCCGCGGCAGGAACCCTCGTGAAATCGGTCGCCGAGGGCATTTGTGCGCGCGGCTTTCGCAAATGGTGTGGGCATCGCCTGATCGAGGCGCATCCGCATCTGGTCACGGCGTTCCCGTGCCCGATCACCGTACTGGCCGCCATCGAGCAGGGCGGGCCATGCCAGGGTTGGCGGCCACTCCTGTCGCCCAGTGGCGTGACTGTCGGCCTGGGAGCACTGGAGACCTGGAACTGGCGACGCACCTTCGCCATCATGGGCCTGGCGCGATCCATGTGCGCGCGCGCTCGTGCCCGCGGTGCGATGCCTATAAGCGTTTCGAGGTGCCTTATAGCGGGCCACGTGCCGGCTTTGACGGCTTGCTGCCGGATGCGTTGCGCGCGGTGCCGCTCCCGCAGGTGCGCTGCCGCAAATGCAACCATGAATGGCGCATGTGAACACCCATCGCACTCAACCTTCGAGCGGCAGGTGCAATTCCAGGATGTTGCGCCCGTCTGCGCGGCGATAGCGTCCGGTCTCGATCAGTTGGCCAATCAGATAAGTGCCCAGGCCCCCTACCGGGCGCATTTGCAATGAACTGGCGAGACTGGCCGCGTCCGAATCGAAGCTTTGCAGCGGGTTATGCGCAGGCGCGGTGTCCGCATAGGTAAGCCCGACCGTAGCTTCCTCAAGCGCCAGCCCGAGCGTAATGGGTTCGGTGCAGTCGGCGCCGTGGCCGTGGGTGACTGTGTTGGTGAACAATTCCTCGACGATGAAGGCGAGCCGCAAGGCATCCTGTCGGCCGATACCCTGCTCCGCGCAAAACCCTTCAACCAGCGCTATTGCATCGCCCACGGCGGTCATGCGCGCTTCGAACGTCCGATGGGCTGCTGGGTTCAATAGTCAACTCACGTGGCAGGAAGTGGCGGTTGTGGCACCGAAATGGCGACCTTTGGTATTCTACGGCAGGGGCTTTTGAAAATTTCAGTCGTCGCTTTCCGCGCGGCTAATCACCGAGGAGATGGGGCATGAGAAACCTGCTGCGATGCATCGTGGCGCTCGGTGCCGCATGGGCTGCGTGCCTGTGCGCGCAGACAGTCGATGTCGGCCGCATCAAGGTGGTCAAGGGCCAGGTCACCGTGCAGCGCGCCGGCCAGGCATTGCCAGCCACGCCCGGCTTGCAACTGCGCGCCGCCGACGAAGTGCGTACCGGCGCTGATGGCGCTGTGGGCATCACCATGACCGACAACTCGACCCTGTCTGCCGGCCCCAACAGTGTGTTGGCGCTCGATCGCTACAGCTTCGACACCACCACCCACCAGGGCCGGTTTGACAGCTCGCTCAGACAGGGAACGCTGGCGGTGATTTCCGGCAAGATCGCCAAACAGTCGCCGGAATCCATGACCGTGCGCACACCGGCCGCCATCCTCGGCGTGCGCGGCACCGAATTCGTCGTGAGCGCCGGCGATGCGCCGGCGCGCTGACCCTGTGCCGCCTTGCCGCCGCGCGGTCGGCACGTATGGGGCGATCTCGCTTACGGTGCTCATCGCCCTGACCAGCGGCTGCGCCACGCCGCCTCCCCCGCCGCCCCCCGCCCCGGCCTTGGTCGACACCATCGTGCTCCTGCCCGAAAAGGACGGGCGATCCACCGCGGTAACGGTGAGTCAGGGGTCCAGCCAGGTAGTGCTCGACCGGCCCTATGCCGCAGCATCTGCAGGTGCCGCCGGCGGCGGTGTGCGCCCAGCGCAATCGAGTGCCGCCGAGGTGCAGGCCAGATTCGGCGCGGCGCTGGCAGCCCAGCCGCCGCGCCCGACAAGCTTTGTTCTCTATTTTGTCGAAGGCAGGGATACCTTGACCGAAGAATCGAAAGCCGTGGTCGACCGCGTTTTCGCCGAGATCGCCGCGCGGCCGGCGCCCGATATCGCGGTGATCGGCCACACCGACAGCGTTGGCAACGCGGCGGCGAACGATGCGCTTTCGCTGCAGCGTGCCGAGACGATACGGCGTGAACTTCTGCAACGCGGCATTACGCCGGAGAACGTGCAGGCAAGCGGTCGCGGTGAGCGCGAATTGCTGGTGCCGACCGCCGACAACGTGGCCGAGCCGCGCAACCGACGGGTCGAGATCATCGTACGCTGAGAAACCGCTGCATAGGTCCCGATATCGCGGACTCTCGAACGGCAGTGTTGAATCAAAGCAATGCGATACCAAGGCGACTCGTGTTCCCGGCGGGCTTATTCAGTGCGTCCCCAAGCCGTCGGGCTCAGCGCGGCCGTTCCAGCGCAGCATCAGCAAGGTAAGGTCGTCGGCCGGGTCGGCGCCAGCGACAAAGTGCGCGACATCGTCGCGCACCAGCGCCAGCACCCGCACTGCGTCCAGATCGTGCTGTTGCGCCGCTTTGAGCACCTGCAGCAGGCGCTCGCCGCCGTACAGGTCCTG
>JAYTDE010000104.1:0-5209 GCA_043736195.1 Burkholderiales bacterium
ACTCTGGTGCGCTTCAACTCCTCGCAAGAAGTGGTCGACGGCTTCATGTCCCAGGCGCTCGAGGTTGCGGCAGGAGTGAAGCAGCAACTCGAGGCCGACGCCCGCCGGGTGCCGGGCTTGCGCCTGTTGCCGGGACAGTTCATGCAGATTCGCCAGGCCATCGGCGCGCCGAAAGGGCGCGAAGGCGCGGCGGGCTACCTGCTGGCGTTTATCGAGGAACTCAAGGCCGCCGGCTTCGTGGCTGCGGCACTCAGGCGCCACGGTATCGAAGGTGCGGCAGTGGCGCCGCCGACCTGAAAGCGTGCGGCGACCAGCTTACGAGGTTAATGCAAGTTCGACCCCGGTTTTTCTTCGCGCCGTTATTCGAGGCCCCCCTTCACCGCTGTTTCATAGGAGACGGAACTCTCTGCGCTACTCAATTTGCGCTGGCGGCCGCGATGGGCCGCGACGAGGCCGACCATACCGACTCCGAACAGCATAAGCGTCATCGGCTCGGGGACGGGAGTCGGCTGTTCCGTGAGCGTGAACTCCATGTTCTTCCCAGCATTCTCTTGGATGTCGTGCATCCGGACGTACTTTCCCGTGAACATATCACCGGTCCCCGTGGGGTTGTGTCCGGTCTTCAACTCGAAATCCATCACGTATGTGCCAAATCTCGTTACTGAGCCTGACACAAGGTAATCCGTGTCAGCGTCGCTACTGTCCCACGCTGTAGCGTGAAAATGCGCCCGCTCGGGGTGCTCATCGCCCGTATCGCTTACGTTATCGACCGCGTCTGCGATGGTCATGTGAAAATCATCCCAGGGCTTGTCCGTGCCCCCGTTGGTAATCTTCTCCGTCATCATGAAGAAGGTCTGATCCTTACCTGCGCCCGCTATATCTCTTCCGTCGTGTTTGAAGACGATGGAGATCGGGTTGAAATTCTTAAATGTCGCCTCCTTGGTGAAATAGATCGTTCTTCCGTCGACTCTGATGTTTGTCAGGTTCACTCCCACCGGAACCTCGGCGACCCAGCCAATGTCAGCTTCTGGCCCCAGCGGGTCTCCGGGAGGTCCACTTGGCCCCTTCAGGAAGATCGGCACGGCCTGTGCTTGGCTACAAAAGAAGCACAAGAGACCGACGAGTCCAAACAACCATCGTGTGCTGCGCATGGTCAGATACCTCATGACATACCTCCGTTGGTTACGTAATATGTTGTCGCACTATCTGTGTAGCAAATGATCCGCACATATGGACATAAGTCCTCCCCTCCACCCCACTGTCGGCTACCATCTGCAGACACAGGCGCAGTGCCGGTTGTCACTGCACGCAACTGCGGCGCGAAACCGCGCACACTCAGTTTGCAAGCACTGGGCGTGCCAGAATAGCCCTGTTGCATTGTGCGTCTAAACACCTGCCGCATTGGGTGATCGTTGACCGTTGCATCAAGCGAGGCCGCCCCATGCGGAAAATTTCGCCTCCCGATCCGCAAGCCCTGCGTGCACTTCTGGCGCACACGATCCGCGGTTCGGACGAGTTGCGCTTCCTGCATCGCCTACATTGCGTCGCACTTGCTGGCGCGGGCTGCAGTTGCTACCAGATTGCCGCATGGTTTGGCAACGCTCCGCGCTCGGTCGAGCGCTGGGTTCATGCGTTCAAGCGAAATGGCGCCCAAGGATTGCGGCAGTCGCATGCTGGCGGCAGGCTGCGGCGACTGGACGCCATCACCGGCGCCAGACTCAGCGCCGACCTTGCGCAATCGCCACGCGCCGCAGGCTACGCACAGACGCGCTGGAACGGCCCACTCGTGGCGCATCACGTACTGGCCCGTTATGGCATTTCCCTCGGCATCCGCCAATGTCAACGTTTGGTCAAACCCGCGTCGGATTCGCCCGCTTGCGGCAGCAGTTAAGTCCGCGCGCGGGCCTGACCGAAGTAAGGCAAGCCGCGATGCGGCCGCAGCGGACTCAGTGTAAAAAAATCCGACACAAATTGCCCGCTCGCGAAGGCTATCCCGTCAAGAACTATTCCGCCTTGAGGCCGGCGGCCCGGATCACCGTGCGCCACTTGGCAACTTCGTCGCGCAGCAAGTCCGAAAACTCCTCCGGCGTATTGCCAACCGGTTCGGCGCCTTGGTCAAGCAGTTTCTGGCGAATTTCAGGAGAGCGCGCTGCCTGACCAATCGCGCCGGCGAGCCTGGTCACTACCTCCTTAGGCGTACCGGCCGGCGCCAGCACGCCATACCAGACCACCACTTCAACGCCGCTGACACCTGCCTCCTTCAAGGTCGGCACCTCGGGCATCAAGTCGGAGCGGCGGGCGCCTGCGGCTGCGAGCGCACGCAGCCGGCCGGCCTTGACCTGCGCCAGGATCGCCGGCACGTTGATGAACACCAGGTCCACCTCTCCGGAAATCAGCGCGGTGATAGCCGGTGCGCTGCCCTTGTAGGGCACATGCAGGATGTCGGTGCCGGTCTGCAGCTTGAAAAGCTCAGCCGCCAGGTGCTGCGTGCTGCCGCTGCCGGCCGAGCCATAGGTCAGCGCGCCCGGCTTGGCGCGCGCCGCCGCGACCACTTCGGCGGCGTTGCGGTAGGGCTTGCTGCTGTTGGTGAGCATGATGTTCTGGCTTTCCGAGAACACCGACACCGGCGCGAAATCCTTAAGCGTATCGAAGGGCAGGTTCCTGTACAGCGACATGTTGATGGCCACAGCCGCGGTGTTGATCAGGAGCGTGTAGCCGTCGGGCGCGGCCCTGGCCACCAGTTCATTGGCGATGTTGGTGCCGGCACCCGGCCGGTTTTCCACGATCACCGACTGGCCGAGGATTTCGCCCAGTTTCGCCGCCAGCATGCGCGCATTGATGTCGACCCCGCCACCGGGCGTGAAACCGACCACCAGACGCAGCGGGCGCAGCGGATAGCCCTGGCCCCATGTGCTGAGCGCGCTCAAGGCCACGGCCATGCCAATGGCCAACTTTATTGCCGCAATTGCGTTCATCGTCGCCTCCCCATTTTTGTGGTTTTTTCAAGCAGACGCCATTATCGGCCTGCGGCTGATGGCGGCTTCAAGGCGCGTAAAATCCACCCCATGGCCACGCCCCGCTTCGTTCACTTAAGGCTGCACTCGGAATACTCGGTGACCGACGGGCTCGCCCGCATCGACGACATCGTGGCGCGCGCCGCCGCCGACGGCATGGGTGCCCTGGGGCTCACCGACCTGTCGAACCTGTTCGGCATGGTCAAGTTCTACAAGGCCGCGCGCGGGCGCGGCGTCAAGCCGGTCATCGGTGTCGATGTGTGGATCGGCAACCCGCAGGACCGTGACAAGCCCTCGCGCGTGCTGCTGCTGGCGGCCTCACAGCAAGGCTACCTGCGACTGTGCGCCCTCTTGTCGCGCGCCTGGCTGACCAACCAGCACCTGGGCCGCGCCGAGATCGACAAGCTGTGGCTGCGCGATGCCGAGGGCGGCAGCGCCGGGCTGATCGCCCTGTCGGGGCTGTTGGGCGGGCCGGGTGCGGGCGACATCGCACAGGCATTGGCGGCCGGCAACAAGGAAGGGGCCGAAGCGCTGGCCAATGAATGGGCGGTGCTGTTTCCGAACCGCTTCTATCTGGAAATCCAGCGCGCCGGACCGCCGTCGCAGCGGGCGTCTTGCGAGACGCTGCTGCGCCGCATGGTGGCGCTCGGGTCCCGTCTGCGCCTGCCGGTGGTCGCAACCCATCCGGTGCAATTCGCCGCAGCCGACGAATTCCGCGCCCATGAGGCGCGCACCTGCGTGGCCGAAGGCCACATGCTGGGTGACCAGCGCCGGCCGAAACACTTTGGCGAAGACCAGCATTTCCTGACCCAGGACCAGATGGCCGAACGCTTTGCCGACATTCCGGCAGCACTCGCCAACGCGGTCGAGATCGCGCGCCGCTGCAACCTTGAACTTGTGCTGGGCAAGCCCAAACTGCCGCTGTTTCCGACCCCGGCGGGCGTGACGCTCGACGACTACCTGGGCCAGTTGTCGCGCGAGCGCCTGGAAGAGCGACTGGCCAGCCTGTATCCGGCCGCCGAAGCGCGCGAGGCGGCACGCCCGCGCTATTGCGCGCGTCTCGAATTCGAGATCGAGACCATCGTCAAGATGGGCTTCCCCGGTTATTTCCTGATCGTCGCCGACTTCATCAACTGGGCCCGAGCGGTACGCTTGCCTGAGTTCCCGAACGGTGTGCCGGTGGGGCCGGGCCGCGGCTCCGGCGCCGGCTCGCTGGTGGCCTATTCGCTGGGCATCACCGACCTCGATCCGCTGGCCTACAACCTGCTTTTCGAGCGCTTCCTCAATCCCGAGCGGGTCTCGATGCCCGACTTCGACATCGACTTCTGCGAAGCCGGGCGCGATCGCGTGATCGACTATGTCAAGCACAAGTACGGCACCGATTCGGTGTCGCAGATCGCCACCTTCGGCACCATGGCCGCCAAGGCCGCGGTGCGCGACATCGGCCGCGTGCTCGACCTGGGCTACGGCTTTTGCGACGGCATCGCCAAGCTGATCCCGTTCCAGCCCGGCAAGACCATCACCATCAAGATGGCGCGCGAGATGGAACCGGTGCTGGCACAGCGCGAACAGCGCGAAGAGGAAGTCAAGGAACTGTTGTCGCTGGCAGAGCAGGTCGAAGGCATTACCCGCTCGGTGGGCAAGCACGCCGGCGGCGTGCTGATCGCCCCGGGCAAGCTGACCGACTTCTGCCCGCTCTATACGCAAGGCGGCGCCGAGGGCGTGATCAGCCAGTTCGACAAGGACGATGTCGAAGCAATTGGCCTGGTGAAGTTCGACTTCCTGGGCCTGACCACCCTGACCATCCTCGATTGGGCCGAACGCCACATCCGCGAGATGCACCCCGAACTGGCGGACTTCAGTTGCGCGCGCTTAGGCTTAAGCGACGCCGCTGCCTACGAGGTGTTCAAGAAGGCCAACACGGTCGCGGTCTTCCAGTTCGAATCGCGCGGCATGCGCGACATGCTGATCGGCGCCAAGCCCGACCGCTTCGACGACATCATCGCGCTGGTCTCGCTGTACCGGCCGGGTCCGATGGAGCTGATTCCCAGCTTCATCGAGCGCAAGCACGGCCGCGAACGCGTCACCTATCCCGACCCGCGGGTGGAATCGATCCTCTCCGAGACCTACGGCATCATGGTCTACCAGGAGCAGGTGATGCAGATGGCGCAGATCGTCGGCGGCTATTCGCTGGG
>JAYTDE010000105.1:0-3256 GCA_043736195.1 Burkholderiales bacterium
GGGGTCAGGCGCATGCCCAGGACGCTGGCGAACACGGCGCGCGCATCGAGCGCTTCCGGCAACAACTGGCCGATCGCCGTGTCCAGCCTGGCACGCGCCGCCGCTTCCGAATCGTCGTCGCTGATGCGCGCGAAGCGGCGTAGCATGTCGATGAACGAACCGTAGGCCAGCGCGGTGGTGTGCGCGAAGGCGCGCCCCTCGATCAGCCGAATGCGCCCGCCGAGCGCACGGCGCCACTCCGCCAGCAAACGCGATTTGCCCACACCGGCCTCGCCGTTGATGCTGACAATCCGCCCGCGGCCGGCTTCAAGTTCGGCCCCGACATCAAGCAGCGACTTCAGCTCCGCCTCGCGTCCGGCGAACGCGGTACCCAAGTCGGACAGCCCGCGCGATTTCTCCGGCAGCAGTTTGGCGCGGTGCAACTCATACACCAGGAGCGGCTCACTCTTGCCCTTGGCCGTGATCGGATCGAGCTCCGTGTACGCGAAGGCTTCGCGCGTCAGACGATAGGTGTCGCGACTGACCAGGATTTGACCGGGCGCGGCCGCCGCCTGCAGGCGCGCGGTGGTATTGACGGTGTCGCCGGTGACCGCATACGCGCCGGCCAGATCGCCGGTGACCACCGTGCCGGTGTTGACCCCGATATGCAGCGACAGCCCCTGGCCCAGGCGCTCCGCCCAGCGGGCGTTGATCCGCTCCATGCGCGAGCGCATCGCAAGCGCGGCGCGCAGCGCGCGATCGGGGTCGTCTTCATGGGCGATCGGCGCACCGAAGATCGACATCACGGCGTCGCCCACGAACTTCTCGACAAAGCCTTCGTACTGGTAGACGACGCCGGCCATTTCGGCGAACAGGTCGTTCTGGAACGCGCGCACGGTTTCCGCATCCACCCGCTCGCTCAAGGCGGTGAACCCGGACAGGTCAGCGTACAGAATGGTCACCTGCTTGCGTTCGCCTTCGCTGCGGCGGGCCGCGGCACGCGCCTTCGCCGCCAAGGTCTGCGGCATGAAACGCTTGAGCCTCTCGGCCGAGCCCGGATGCTCGCCAGGCGCTTCGACCGCGGCGCCGGCTGGCGCTGCGCGCAAGGCGGCGATCTTGTCGCGCAGGGTCGCGATCACCGCCTCGACCATCGCATCGCCCAAGGTCGCACGCAGCGACTGCTGGGCGACGATCGCGATCTCAAGCGAGTTGATCTGGTCGGTCAAGTTTGACATGCGCTTCCACAATGCCGCGTTGCCATGGTCTTCAGTCGAGCGAGCGTGTCGAACGGAAAGGCTACACTCGCACCATGGTGCCGCGCCGGGTCGCGATTTTCAATGCCCTTGAATCCGCATCCCGATGCAATGGCGCGCGATGCGATATCGCCGTCGGTGGACATGTCATAAGTCGATCAAATGATGTTAACACGGCCCTTCAGGGTGCCCGAGCGAGGAAACCGACATGAGCACGAACCAGGAAGTTGATCCGGGCCCGCTGGGCATGGTCGACGCGCTCAGGGAGGAATTCAAGGCGTTGCGGCACACGACCGACTATACGGCCGCCACCGAGAAGGAGTTGTTCGACAAGGTTCACCGCCAGGCCGAACCGTTTTCCGCACTGTGCATCTCCGGCGGCGGCATCCGCAGCGCCACCTTTGGCCTGGGCGTCATCCAGGGTCTGGCTGGCCGCGGGCTACTCGACAAGTTCGACTATCTTTCGACCGTGTCCGGCGGCGGCTACATCGGTGGCTGGCTCTCCGCATGGTCGAAGCGCAAAGCCGGTCTCGCGGCGGTGGTCGAGCGGCTGAAACCTGGTGTGAAGCGTCCGCAACCGGCACCCGCAACTGACGAATCGGTCGCGCCCGGCGCAGCGCCGCCGATCGACCCGATCCAGCACCTGCGCGACTACAACAGCTATCTGACGCCAAAACAGGGGGCGATATCGGCGGACACCTGGACCTTGGCCGCCACCATCCTGCGCAACATGATGCTCAACTGGATGGTGCTGATCCCGCTTCTGATGGCCGCCTTGATGGTGCCGCGCCTCATCATGTCCGTCGTGGTGCTCCCGGAGGTGCTGTTCACCGGCGTCATCTTCCCCAACGGCCCGGACGCCAACTATAAGGCCCCCGCGCTCGACGCACTCCTCGCCCCCTGGCACGCAGACTGGATCGGCTTGGTCAGCGTACTGCTTTTCACTTTTGCGCTGCTCAATCTGCTGCGCTATCTGCCAGGAATCAGCGGCAACGACGCAAGTGAAATCGCGACGGACACCAGTCTCAAAGGCCATTCGCACGGCGACTACGTGTGGATGGTGCTGGTACCGCTGATCGGCTCGGTGTTTGCTTACATGATGTACAGCGCGTTCTACTACCTTGGCAGCCATTACCAGGGCACAAGCAGCCTCTGGCATGAAATTCTGGGCAGGTTGTTCGCCTGCGTACCGGCCTGGATCTGGTACCTGTTTTTCAGCCATCATCCGTTGCAAAAGCGTCTGCGCCTCGCTGTGCCGCTGCTGGCTGCCTTCGCGGTGATCACCATCGGCACCGGCGCCGCGTCATGGGTGACGGTCAACTTCTTGGTCGGCAGCCCCGACCCCAGGGCGGATCCTTCCTGGTCGGTCTACGTCACCCTTACGCCACCCCTGATGGTCTTGAGCGTACTGACCGGGATTGTTCTCTTCCTCGGCATGAGCAGCCGTTTACTGGCTGACGAGGACCGCGAATGGATGTCACGCAGCAACGGCATCATGATGATGTTCTGCGCGGTCTGGACCGTGGTTTGCGGTGCTGTCCTGTTCGCACCCGCGTGGCTGCTGGCGGTCGACTGGACCAGCGGTGTGCCCCATGCGCTCGCCGCCCTCGGCGTGCTCAGCGGATGGCTCAGCGCGTTCGGCGCTTCGCCCGTCACTGCACAAGCGGCGGGAGGTGCGGCAAAACCCGGCGCCGGACAGACCGTCGCGGCGATCGTCATCAAGGCCGCCCCTGCGGTTTTCCTGGTGATTTTGGCCATCGCGCTGTCAATCGCCACCAACATTTTTCTGACCGCCGTGCAGTCATTGCCGGAGCCGGCTACAAACGCCATGAAAGACCCTGCCAAGACCGTGCAGTCATTGCCGAACATGGCCACATGCGCAGTCAAGAACGTTGCCCACGCCGTGCATTTATCGCCGGACAAGGCTACATGCGCGAAGAAGACCGTTGTAGATGCCGATCCCGCGCAGCCGTGGTGGTATGAAGTTCGCAAACCTGACGCGGCGGGGAAAACCAGTGCGGTGC
>JAYTDE010000106.1:0-5892 GCA_043736195.1 Burkholderiales bacterium
CGCGGTGACTTGTCGGTGGAGGGGCGTAGCCAGTTTTTGTCGGTGGCTTCGCCCGCCTTGACGCGGGCCGGCACGAAATCGGAGGAATGCAGGCTCGAACTGTGTGCCGAGTCGATCGCGCCTTCGAGGATCTGCGCCCAGTTGCAGGGAATGACCGCCTTGGCGATCGAAACCCGCACATCGGCCGAGGGGGCGAACGGCGGCGGTTCGAACGCCGGCATGCTCTCGGGCGGCCCCATGTAGGACCACACCCAGCCGCCCCACTCCTGCACGGGGTAGGCGCGATGCTTGACCTTTTGCTTGAGCGCACTGCCGGCCGGTTCGGAAGACATTTCGAGCACATTGCCTTCGACGTCCATCTTCCAGCCGTGATACAGACAGCGCAAGCCGGACTCTTCATTGCGCCCCAGTACCAGCGAGACGCGGCGGTGCGGGCAGTATTCGTCCATCACGCCGACACGGCCGTCGCTGTCGCGAAACACCACCAGGTCCTCTCCCAGGATGCGTGCCTTGACCGGGGTGCCGTCAGGCTCCGACACTTCCTCGACCAGCGCCACCGGAATCCAGTGCCGGCGCATCAATTGGCCCATCGGTGCGTCGCCCTCGACACGGCACAGCAGGTCGTTCTCTTCCTTGGTCAGCATGATGTCCTCGTCATTCGGGCCTTGGGCTCACGGCAGTCGCTTGCCAGAAGCTTAGTCGGCTAAGTAATATGCGGCCGAAGTCTAAAATGTCGGAACCTGTATGTCAACGCATTCGCGCCGGCTGCGAGCTGGAGAAAGGCGAAGTGGGCATGGCGGAAGAATCAACGCGTGAATGGCTGTCGCTGGTAGTGCAATGCCGCAGAGCAGTCGCCCACGACATCATCGAGTTCACGCTGGCGTTCGCGGACGCGGGTGAACTGCCGCCCTTCGAACCCGGTGCCCATGTGCTGGTGCGCACCCCGGCAGGTTCGACGCGCAAGTATTCGCTCGTCAACCCGCCCAGCCAGCGTCGGCATTATGTGATCGCGGTGCGCCGCGATGCCAATGGACGCGGCGGCTCGGTCAGCATGGCCGACCGGTTGGCAAGCGGCGCGGTGATTGAAACAAGCGTGCCGGAAAATGCGTTTCCGCTGGAACCGAGCGCCAGGCGCTACCTGTTTATCGCCGGCGGCATCGGCATCACCCCGATTCTCGGAATGATTCGCCATCTCCAGATGCGCACTGCCGGGGGCGAAAATCCACCGTCTTTCCAGTTGATCTACCTCACCCGCAGTGCTGCCGTCACCGCCTATCTCGAAGAACTCGCAAGTCAGGCCCTAAGCGCACATGTAAGCCTGCACCACGATCATGGCGACCCGGGCGAGGCCTTCGACCTTTGGCCGGTGCTGGAACGTCCCGCAGCCGGTACCCATATCTATTGTTGCGGACCGCGCGGCCTGATGGATTCCGTGCGCGACATGACCGGCCACTGGCCCGCAACCAGCATTCACTTCGAAAGCTTCGGCGTCGGCGACGCCGCGATGTTTGAAGCCAACCAGCCTTTCACGATACGCCTGGCGCGCTCAGGCGAGAGCATCGAAGTGGATGCCGACCAGACGGCGCTCGAAGCGCTTGTGGCGCACGGCTGCCGTGTCATGAGTTCGTGCGAAGCCGGCTCCTGCGGTACCTGTCGCACCACTTACTTGTCCGGCGATGTCGAACATCGCGATCTGGTGCTGGGCGAGGGTGAGAAGGCGGATCAGATCATGGTGTGCGTTTCGCGCGCGCGAGGCGGGGTATTGGAGCTGGATCTGTAACGCTTGGATAGGCGCCAAAGCTGGCGGACAAGCAGGGCGTCGAACCTTTCGTTTTCTTCGATCACTTCGGGCCGATCGAGGTCAAGCCGGCTGACAATTACGACGTGCGGCCGCATCCGCATATCGGGCTGGCGACCGTTACCTACCTGTTTGAAGGTGCCATCACCCATCGCGACCGCCTGGGGGTGGTGCAGAAGATCGAGCCCGGTGCGATCAACTGGATGTGCGCCGGGCGCGGCATCGGGCATTCCGAGCGTCGGCCAGCGGATCTGCGCGAGCGCACCTATAGCAACCACGGACTGCAGTTGTGGGCGGCGTTGCCGATCGAGCATGAGGAGATGACACCGTCATTCAGCCACGTGGCGGCTGCCGATATCCCCACCCTTGCCCTGGAAGGGGTGGAAGTGCGGGTGCTGATCGGCGAGGCTTTCGGCCGGGTCTCGCCGGTGGCCACGCTCCAGGCCGCACAGCGTCACATCGTCAAGGGGCTTATCGCCGGCGCGGTGACGTAAGGCGAAAAAAGAGCACGGTATGAAGCGCCGGTTGGTTCTCGCCTCACTAATGCAAGATATTCCTATCTGTTCCCCCACTTTGATACCATAAACGGCTTTCTCGCCGACCCAGACCGTCATGAACCTTGCGGCTATTCCAACGCTCGACAAGTACGCTACCGCAACTCTGGCTGCCTCCGACCGCCCTCCGAAGGAGCGTGCCGTTCTTGAGAACCTGCGATGGGAGGAGCGGGTTGGCGACGAGCGCCTTGCCCGCTACGCGCAGGGGTTTACGGAAATTGACATCCCACAATTTGATGATGTAAAGGTGGCACACGGTCGATACGCCGAGACGTTTTTAGAGATCGAAATCGATGACTCCAGGATCCCGGACACGTTCGATTCGGCCAATTCAAGCAATCGTTGGCGTCACATTGAGGAAAACCTCTACCTGATTCGTATCGAGGATGCTAACTTCGCCTTGAGAGATTCAGGAGTCGATTTGGCAGAGTTTGAGCAGGCGATTGCGACTCGTGATGACGCGATACTCGCCAGGGTCTGTGAAGTCTGGAACGGCCGGCGGGACCGTCGTCCGGCCTTCGCGACGACCGAAATCGCGGTCAAGGATTCACTCGAAGCGGCCGGCGCTGACTGGCCGCACGCACTGCGTGACAATTTGGGCTTGGGGCATCTCAATCCTGTCCCCGGTTTGCCGCCGGTCCCAGTTTTGCTGCTTCAATACACGGTGGGTGAGGTCATGCGAGACAAGCAAGCCGGTGTCAGCGGCTTTGCAATCCCTACTGTCATTGATGGGCGGCTTAACCCATTTTTCTTTCCAACACCGAAGCCAGCACTCGGCTCCGACGCGGCGCAGTATGAGGTCGGTCGCGCCGTCAACCTGACGCATGCCGCAAGCCAGAGCGAATACCGAATGGGCCTGGAGCTCGTTCATTCCTTTCTGGCCTATCGGCCCGAACAGATCTCGCGCTTAGGGTATATCTCCCGTCCTTTGACCAGCGATCTCTCGGCCTTGCGGTCATTCCATCTCGACTGGTTGAGATTGGAAACGGATCGCGATGACTTCGCCACCGCCTGACTGCCGTGAATCTCACTGCCACGCCTACGCCATCGTCTGAAGCGATGGATCCACCTGTGCAGAAGTGGCTGGACGAGTTCGCGCGGAGGCCACTCGAAGCGCTAGAGCGATTGCTATATGGCAAGGTTTGGCTCGGTGGGTACGAGAGCGCGGAGGTCGCGCAAGCTCTACCGCAGTTTCTGCCAGTGGCACAGCATGAAGCGCTGGATGGTTCCCTTTGCGAATGGCTGGCCAAACAATTAAAAAGTAGCGAACCGCCTGAGGACGTTTCGTCCAAGGCCTACGCACGCGCACTGGTGAATGCCTTCGGGCTCGCGCAGGCGATTGACCTGCCGCGCTCGCGGGGATGGTGCGCTGAGCATGTGGCTCGACTGTGGTCCTGGCTCAAGTCCCAAGGGGCCTTCCCGTCCCAAGACCCACGCCCTGGATTCTTGCGCGCATTGACGGTGTCGCAACTGAACCGGGGCCTGTTGTCCTTTTGGGTGTCGCTGTGCCGGCAAGGTCAGCCTGAATATGCGCAACTGGCGCTGTTTGGTTTGCGGCGAATGCCCAAGGACGACGAAGGCAGGCCAGAGCGCGGTGTCCCGCGCGCACTGATTTATGGGCTGCTCGAATACGGACGCGCCGCAGCCCAAAGCGGCGATGTGCGCAAGAAGGAATGGCTCTCGGAAGTCGATTTCCTCTCAGCCGTATACCCCCTTCCCAAGGACAAGTGGGTGGCGCCGTTTCGGGAGGCGATGGCGGGGCGGGAACCAGCGAAGCGCGTCCGACTCTGGCTAGACGAGCGTTTTCCCGCGGCCAATCAGCGGGCGGATGATCGGAAGACAAAGGGGCAAGCTCTAGTTGCGCCGTATTGGGACAATGACGTCAAGCCTTTTGTCGATATTTTCGATCATGAGCCTGAGCGTGCCGTTCCGGCGCTTCGCGCGCTGATGGAGCAGCATCGCCACTACGCACGCGAGACGGGTGACAACTATTTTCTCGTCCGCAGCTTCTGCCGGCTTGCTGATTTTCTGCTAAAGCGTCAGCACGACGGTCCAGGTGCTCGCGATCCGGCATGGGCACTGGAGCTTGCGCAAGAGGCAGCGACTTGGGCGCCGAGCAACCACTACGCATGGGCGGTGATCGGCCGGGCTCTCGACGAACTCGGGGACTGGCCACGAGCGCAGGCCGTCTTTTGGTACGCCCGACGGCGATTTCCGCACAACGAGAACGCTCATAGTCAACTCGGGCACGCACTGGCTATGCGGGGCCTGGTGGACGAGGGTGAAGCGGTGTACCGGCAGGCGATCCGGCGGTTTCCGAGCAGCGCTTTTTGTTGGGCCGATTTGGCGCACACGCTTCGTATCGCAGGGCGAACAGAGGAGGCCGTTGCCGTCTATCGCGAGGCACAAAATCAAAGTCGCTTCCACAAGAATCATGTAATCGCCACTGGTTTGGCCGGTACCTTGATCGATTTAGGGCGCAAGGAAGAGGCTCGCACGGCCGTGGACTGGGCCGAACAGGTCAATCCCGTCGACGCGAAGACCCAAGCACTGTTGCGGGATATGAAGAATAGGCTGGTCGCATTGCAAGACGGCGCACCATTGCCACTGAAGCAAACCCACCCGGTGAATGAACGCGCGGCCGGCGATTTTGGCGCTCTCGCATCGATCACCGGGACGGATCTCACCCTCCTCCCGGCGACGGGGCGTGCCACCCTATGGCGCAATGCGGGACGCGTAGAGGAAGCGCGCTTCGCCCTCGCCGAACTTGGCCGCTCTGCGACAAGCGATGTCGAATATGGCCTGTTGCTCGTCCTTACAGATGGCGGATGGCCGGCTGCGAGGAATTTTCTGGAGCGATCCGCCGCTCGCTATCCAGGCGACGGCACGGTGCAGGTTCACTTCCAGCGAGCCCGCGCCCGTTGTGGTGAGCAAGCGGAATGGCAGTCGTTGCGCGGCCGGTTCGAGGACCTCGCGCCGGTGATCCGAATTGAGCAGCTGGGCGACACCAGACTTCCACCCGAACTGTCAGGCGACGAACTGGACGAGGACGGAGATCAAGCGAAGTGGGTGTACCTGGCCAGTGCGGAGAAAACACTGCGCGATGTTGTACAGGAAGATTTCTTAGCCGCGCGCCAGATCGCGCTGTAGCTGGCGCAAACCAAAGCACGACCAACGTTTGCTACAAGGGCGCGCTGGTGCGCGCCCTGATGTCGCTGCTGGTATTCGTGTTCAGCTCGAACGAAATCGCCGTGGCCCTGAACCTGAATGCGAAGGAGACGGCGACCGTGCCGGTGGCGATCGCGAAATTCGCGCAGGAATACGCGATCAAGCGCGGCGTGATGGCGGCAGGCGCGGTGCTCTCGGCGATCCCCGCCATCATCGTGCTGCCGCTTGCGCAGCGCCACATCGTCAAGGGACTCACCGCCGGTGCGGTGAAGCAAAGCGCTTTAACGCTTCGCGCGGTTCAACCCAGCCAATTCTCGATCACCAACCCAGGCACCCGGGAAAACTCGCCCGTGTTGTCAGTCACGACGACTG
>JAYTDE010000107.1:0-3797 GCA_043736195.1 Burkholderiales bacterium
TCTTCAGGCTTTTTTCGATCAGCGCGGCGATTTCCTCGTGCGCCACCGCTGCCTGCTCTTCAGCGGCTTTACGCAGCGTGGCCTGGCTTTCGGTGACGATGCTGTAGACGTGACGCGAATACGACACGCTTTTTTCGAGCACCGGTTGGGCGAACGAAGCGTTGAACGCCATCAGTTCCTTGGGATCCTTGATCTCGAGCATGGCACGCGCGTTGGTAGTGGCGTCGTCGAACATTGCCTTGGCGGTGGCGACATTGAGTTCAGCCAGCTTCTCGAAGCCGCTGAAACCGCTCTTGGCGATGGCGAGAAAACTGTCGAAACCGGCCTTGCTGGCGGCGGCGAATTGGTCGTTGCTGGTGTACATGGTGGATTCCTTCAAAAAGTCTGGTTGAACAGCGCTTCATCAATGCAAGCAGAGAACGCGTGACCTTGTTGATTTCTTGTTTGTCTCGGTTTGTGCGTTGCAACAATTCAAATTATAGGGGCTCAAAAGCGGAAGTCAAGAACTTTTTGATGCATCGCAGCATTTTTACTATATCGCACTAAGTTGCTGATTTTTATAGCTTCGTTCGTCTCGGACCGGGCTTGACCATGCACTGCGTGGTAAAATGCAGCCTTCGATCTGACATGTGCCCCGCATTTGTCGGCCCCCCCACAGAACAGTAGATTCGACCCCGGACCGGCGCCGCGCGCAACGGTCGATGCGTCCCACCGAATGTCCAACTCTTCACTCGCTCACGACGCTGACCGGCAGGCGCTTCTCGTCCAGGCGATGCCGGTCTTGTTTGTGCTTCTGTGGGCCACCGGCTTTGTCGGCGCCAAGCTGGGCCTGCCCTACGCGCCGCCTTTGAAGTTCCTCTTGCTGCGCTTCGCCGTGGTCATCGTGCTGATGACTGCGCTGGCGCTGGCAACCCGTGCCCCCTGGCCACGCGGCATCAAGATCGCCCATGTGTCAATCGCCGGCGTGCTGCTTCAGGGCGGCTATCTGGGCGGGGTGTTCGTCGCGATTTCGCTTGGCATGAGCGCCGGCCTGGCGGCGCTGATGGTCAGCATCCAGCCGATCCTGACCGCGTTTGCCGGCCGCCTCGCTGGTGAACGCCTGGCGCCGCGCCAATGGACCGGCCTTGCGCTGGGCATAGTCGGCGTGGCGATGGTGGTATCGAACAAGATCGGTATCGCCGGTCTGGACCTGGCCGCGGTGACTGCGGGCGTGATCGCGCTGTTGTCCATCACCGCCGGCACGCTGTACCAGAAAAAACACTGCGGCCACGAGGACCTTCGCACCCAATCGGTGATGCAGTTCATCGCAGCCGGCATCGTGGTGCTGCCGCTCGCCCTGATGTTCGAAACCCGTGCAATCGTCTGGAGCGGCGAGCTGATTTTCGCCATCGCCTGGCTGGTGATCGTGCTGTCGTTTGGTGCGACCTCACTTTTGCTGTTGTTGATCCGCCGCGGTGCGGCCACCGCGGTATCCAGTCTCATGTACCTGGTGCCGCCGGTCACCGCGCTCGTAGCCTACCTGATGTTCGACGAAAAGCTCACCCTGTTCGCGGTGGCCGGCATGCTGGTGGCGGTGGCCGGCGTGGCGCTGGTGATGCGCAAGTAAAATGCGTCGGCAAAATTGAATCGACGCATCACGCCGAGCGCCGCGCCGTAGTCCATCAAGTTCCAGCAAACACCTTTTGAAAGCCGCCGCATGAAAGACCATGAGATCGTCGACCACGCCATCGGCAGCCGCCGCTCGGTGCGTGGCTTCCTGCCCACACCGGTGTCGCGCGCAACGGTCGAGGAAATCTTAGGCATAGCCAGCCGCGCGCCTTCCGGCACCAACATACAGCCGTGGAAAGTGCATGTGCTCATGGGCGCCGCGCGCGAGCGCTTTTCGGCGGCAATCGTGGCCGCGCACCAGGAGGACTATGCACGCAAGCAGCGCGGCGAAGCCCCGCTGCACAAAGAGGAATACGGCTACTACCCGGTGCAGTGGTTCGAACCCTACCTGGGCCGGCGCCGCAAGCTCGGCTGGGAACTGTATGGCCTGCTCGACATCGGCAAGAAGGATTATGACAAGATGCATGCGCAGCATGGCCGCAACTACACGTTTTTCGATGCTCCCGTAGGCATGATCTTCAGCATCGACCGGCGCATGCTGCAGGGCAGTTGGCTGGACTATGGCATGTTCATCGAGAACATCATGATCGCCGCGCGCGGCCGCGGTCTCGACACCTGCCCGCAACAGGCCTTCGCCCATTACCACACGATCATCGAATCATTCCTGGGCTTGCCCGAGACCGACATGGTGATGTGCGGCATGGCGTTAGGCTTCGAGGACAAGTCGGTTACGGCCAACCGGCTTGCCACCGAGCGCGCCACGGTCGCCGAATTCACCACCTTCGTCGAGACTTGAGGGTCGCCGCCGGCGCGCGGCCGTCTTGTGCGCGCCTGTATGTACGCCTGTATGTACGCCTGTATGTACGCCTTTCAGGCGTTGGCGAAAACGCCGCCGGTGGGCTTGCCGCCCTGCTTGGCGAACTGCTGCAGACGCGCCTGTTTCAGGATATCGGCAACCGGCGCATGCCCCATGCGCAAGGCCAGGTCGACCGCGGAATCACCTTCTGTGTTCATGACGTTGGCGTCGGCGCCGTTGCGCAGGAACAATTCGGTCAAGCCTGCGTGGCCGCGTGCCGCCGCATACATCAGGGGCGTGTAGCCGTTCGGGCCTTTCAGGTTGGGATCGATGTTCATGTTGAGCAGGCGCTGCGCGTACACCATGTTGCCCTTCTCGACGGCGTAGAACAAGGCCTTCTGCGCCTCGCTGCTGCTGTCTTTCTCGAGCCCCGAAGGGAGGACGCGCACGATATGGTTGATCAGCGAGACGCCCACCATGAGCCCCAGGGCCAGCAACAGCGGCACGCGCGAAATGTTGAGGCGTTCGGCATATTGCCCCGGCAGGTTGGCACCGATCACCAGCAGGATCACGATCAGGAAAAACGTGAAGCGCATGTAGAGCAGCAGTGCCACAAACACCACCGCGGCCAGCGTGATGACCAGGTAGTCGACCCGCACCCCGACACGTTCGATCACATCTTCCGGCAGATTGGCCAGCACCGCGATCATGCCGACCATGCCCACCAGCACCCATTCCTTGACACTGATCTTGAGATTCACGCTTCCCCCGTGCGGCGCTTGGCCGCATCGCGCCGCGCCTTATATGCCAAACGCATTGTGCGTCGCGCGCCCGGGCTTGGCAAGTGCCGCTGTAGCGGCACCCGCCGGCCGCGCGCGCCAGAGCGCGTGGCGCGACCGCGGGCGCGCACGCCATTGACCGGGTCCGCGCCTTGAAACCGATCCCGCCGCAAGCCCTGCTGCTGTTGGCGGTGATTGCGCTGTTCTGGGGCCTGAACTGGCCGGTGCTGAAAGTGGCGGTCAACGAAACGCCGGTGTTCTGGTTTCGCATGGTGTGCGCCTGGGGTTGCGCGGCGGGCCTCTTCGTGGTGGCGCGACTGGGTGGCCAGTCGCTGGTGGTGGCGCGCGGCGAACGGGTGCGCCTGGCATGGGTGGCGATGTTCACCATCGTCGGCTGGAACGCGTTCTCGGGCTTCGGCGTGCTGCTGTTGCCGGCCGGCCGCGCCGCGATGCTCGGCTACACCATGCCCTTGTGGCTGGCGCTGCTGTCGTTTTGGCTGCTGGGCGAAAAACCCACTCGCGTCAACCTGGCCGGCCTGGCCCTGGGCCTGGCAGGTATCGCGCTCTTGATCGGCGAGGATGCGGCCGCCTTCACCCGCGCGCCGCTGGGCGCC
>JAYTDE010000108.1:0-4970 GCA_043736195.1 Burkholderiales bacterium
GACACCGAAGTAGTCGAACCAGTAGGCATCAGCGTCGCCAGGGGCGATATGCACCGGGCCGCGGGCATACGCCAGGCGCAGCGTCGCTACGCGATCGATGGCGTCAAGCGTGAGGCCGGCAGGAATTGCGACTACGAGTTCGATCGGGTTTTTCATCGGCGGAACGAATTGTCCCGCGAAACGCTTGCGGTCACGCAAACCGCGCCGCTGGTCTCGCCATGTGAAACACGTAGAATTGTTCTCCGGACGATGCGAGCGGATGCGGGAGGGCGAATCATGATGCAGGCGTTTGTGATCTGGTTCATCGGCGCTTTCCTGCTGGTGGCAGCCGAGCTGATGAGCGGCACGCTGTACCTTTTGATCATTGGCGTGGGTGCGGCGGCCGCTGGCGTGCTGGCACTGGCCGGCGCCGGCTTCGCGGCACAGCTGGCATGCGCGGCGGTGGTCAGCGTGGCTGGCATCGGCGTGATTCGCGGCCTCAAGATCGGCGGCGGGCGACGTGGTACGCACGCAAAGAACCTGGCGTTCGATACCGGGCAGGTGGTGGAGGTCATCGAAGAGCGACCCGACGGCAGCCTGCGCGTCAACTATCGCGGCACGCAGTGGGACGCCCAGCTCGAGGGGGCTGGCGGCGCGCGACTGGTGATCAAGGAAGTCCGCGGCAACACGCTGATCGTAGTGGCTCAACACTGAGCCGAAACAAGGGAGGCCAAGCATCATGGAATACGCATTCGTAGGGATTTTCTTGCTGATCGCCGCAATCGTGTTCGTGATCAAGTCGGTCTACCAGGTGCCGCAGCAGAACGCCTACGTGGTGGAACGGCTGGGCAAGTACGACCGCACGCTCGAACCGGGGCTTGCCTTTGTGATGCCCTTCATCGATCGCGTCGCCTACAAGCACTCGCTCAAGGAGATACCGCTCGATGTGCCCAGCCAGATATGCATCACGCGCGACAACACCCAACTGCAGGTCGATGGCGTGTTGTACTTCCAGGTGACCGATCCGGTCGCGGCTTCCTACGGGTCGTCCAACTATGTGGCGGCCATCAGCCAGCTGGCGCAGACCGCGCTGCGCTCGGTGATCGGCAAGCTCGAACTCGACAAGACCTTCGAAGGCCGCGAGAATATCAATCACAGCGTGATCTCGGCACTCGACCTGGCGGCGCTCAACTGGGGCGTCAAGGTGTTGCGCTACGAGATCAAGGACCTGACGCCGCCCAAGGAAATATTGCACGCGATGCAGGCGCAGATCACCGCCGAGCGTGAAAAGCGCGCCCTGATCGCCGCTTCAGAGGGGCGCAAGCAGGAGCAGATCAATATCGCCACCGGCGAGCGCGAGGCGGCGATCCAGAAATCCGAAGGCGACAAGCAGGCGGCGATCAATCGCGCCCAGGGCCAGGCAGCCGCGATCCTGTCGATCGCCGAAGCCAGTGCCGAAGCGATTCGCAAGACAGCGGCGGCGATCCAGTCGCCGGGCGGCGAGGCGGCGGTCAATCTGAAGGTGGCCGAGCAGTATGTGGGCGCCTTCAGCGGGCTGGCGCGCACCACCAACACCATGATCCTGCCTGCCAATCTGGCCGATCTGTCGGGCCTGATCGCCACCGCGATGGCGGTGGTGAAGCAGAGTGAAGCCAGGAAAGGCTGAGGGCGTGAGGATCGGTTTGGCTGCGACGGCCTGCTAACGATTGGCGCTCTTCATCAGGCGCTGTTTCTCGCGCGTCCACTCGCGCTTTTTCTCGGTGTCGCGCTTGTCCGCCTTTTGCTTGCCGCGCCCCAGGCCGAACTCCAGCTTGATGCGCCCGCCCTTGTAGTGCAGGTCCAGCGGCACCAGGGTGAAGCCGCGTTGCTCGACCTTGCCGATCAGGCGCGTGATTTCTTCCATCCTGAGCAGCAGCTTGCGGGTGCGCACCGCGTCGGGCTTGATGTGGGTCGAGGCCTCGGGCAAGGGGCTGATATGCGCGCCGATCAGGTAAAGGGCGCCATCGCGCACGATGACATAGCCTTCCTTGATCTCAGCACGGCCGGCGCGAATCGCCTTGACTTCCCAGCCTTCGAGCACCAGTCCGGCTTCGTAGCGCTCCTCGATGAAGTAATCGAAGGTCGCCTTCTTGTTTTGTGCGATGCTCATGATGCCGGGCGCGCTTGCGGCTCCGCTAAAATGACGATTGTAACAACCGCTGCATGCATGGCCTCACAAGCCGTGCGCCAAACTTTCACCGTGCCCCAGATCCGCAAATCCGTACTTGTACCCTACAGCGCCGCGCGCATGTTCGGCCTGGTCGCCACGGTGCAGCATTACCCGCAGTTCATGCCATGGTGCGGTGGGGCGCGCCAGGCGGCAGAGGCCGACGGCAGGATGCGTGCAACCATCGACATCGACTACCGCGGCGTGCGCTCCAGCTTCACCACCTTGAACACCGTCAGCGAACCACACGCGATCACGCTGCAATTCGCCGATGGTCCATTCGCCGATCTCAACGGCCGCTGGCGCTTCACCGCGCTCGATCACGAAGCCTGCAAGGTTGAGTTCGATCTCGATTACGAATTCGCCAGTTCGATGCTGGGCAGGTTGGTGGCGCCGGTATTCGACGTCATCGCCAACTCGTTCATCGACGCATTCGCCAGGCGTGCCGAGGTTCTGTATGGCTGAAATGCGCAAGGCCAGCGTGGTTTACCTGGTCGCCGGCCACGAGCATGTGCTGCAGGTCGAAATGCAGGCAGGCAACACGCTGGCCGACGCGGTAGCGGCCAGCGGCCTGGCAAGCCATGTGCCGGGCTTCGACCTGGCGGCCCACAGCCTGGGTGTGTGGGGCAAACTTAAAACCCCGGGCACCCTGTTGGGCGAAGGCGACAGGGTCGAGGTTTACCGGCCGCTTACGGCCGATCCGAACGTCGCGCGTCAGCGCCGGGTGGCCAAGAAGCGCGCCGCCGAACGCAAGTGATTCAGCGCCCGGCGTTGCCGGGACGCTGACGCCTGCTCAGGCGCACTTGGCGGCGGCCATGTCCCTGCGCATTTTTTCGGTGTCGCGGGCGCGTTCGGCATCTTCGACGAAATACGGTTCGCCCTTGTCGTTGAAGCGTCGAATGCGTTGCCCGCCTTCAAGCGCAGCCATGCTTTGGCGCATGCCGCGGCACTGCTCCTCGCGGCGGCTTTCGTTGGCTGCGGTTTCGCTATCCTTCTTGCTCTTTTCGTCAGCATCGGCTTGGCGTTTCTTGTAATCGGCTTCGCGCTCGGCAACCGATTTCTGCCCGCCGGCTTTGGCGGCGGCCGCGGCGCCGGGTGCGGACGCAGTTGCCGTTGCCTGTGTCGCACCGGCAGCACCTGCCGTGACACCAGCGGGCGCAGGCGCGGCTGAGGGCGTCGGCGTGGAGCGGGCCTTGGGCGACTTGATGATGTTGCCCGGCGGAATCCCCGGCGGTGGTGGCAGATCGGAAAAAACCACGCGGCCGTTGGCATCGCGCCATTGATAGAGTTGTGCCGAGGCAAGGCCGGGCAGCAGCAGGCTTGTAGTCACCAGGCCGAAAACCAAAAACATTCCGCGATACATTCCAGTACTCCCCAAAAACATTTTCTATTACAAGACCTTAGCCGCTTTTTCTCAAGGCGTCAATCGGCCGTTATGTCAATGGCATAATAGCGCCGACGGCCACTGTCACGTACAATCGTGCTTTGTGACTCCCAAGGAATCACCCGATGCGGCTAATCGGCAAAGCACTCACTTTTGACGACGTCCTGCTGGTTCCGGCCCATTCGGCCATCCTGCCGCGCGACACCAGCCTGACCACCCGCCTGACGCGCAAGATCCGGCTCAACATTCCGCTGGTTTCCGCCGCCATGGATACGGTAACCGAAGCGCGCCTGGCGATCGCCATCGCGCAAGAGGGCGGAATCGGCATTGTTCATAAAAACCTCACTCCCAAGCTGCAGGCGGCCGAGGTTTCCAAGGTCAAACGCTTCGAGTCCGGCATTTTGCGTGATCCGATGACGGTGTCACCTTCCATAACGGTTCGCGAGCTGCTTGCGCTGACACACCAGCACAAAGTTTCCGGTTTTCCGGTGGTCGATCGCGGCACGGTCGTTGGCATGGTGACCAACCGCGATTACCGCTTCGAGACCAACCTCGACCAGCCGGTGGCGGCCATCATGACGCCGCGCGAGCGCCTGATTTACCTGAAGGAAGGCGCCACACCGGAGGAGGCCAAGGCGCTGTTGCACAAGCACAGGCTGGAGCGCATCCTGCTGGTCAACGATGCCTTTCAGTTGCGCGGCCTGATCACGGTCAAGGACATCCTGAAATCGACCGAGAATCCGCATGCCTGCAAGGACGAACAAGGCAAGCTGCGGGTGGGGGCCGCGGTGGGTGTCGGCGAAGGCACAGAGATGCGCGTCGAATTGCTGGTGGCAGCCGGAGTGGACGTGATCATCGTCGATACCGCCCACGGCCACGCCCAGGGCGTGCTGGACCGCGTGCGCTGGGTCAAGCGCAGCTTCCCGCAGGTTGAAGTGGTGGGCGGCAACATTGCCACCAGCGAGGCTGCGAAAGCCCTGGTCGATCATGGCGCGGATGGCGTCAAGGTGGGCATCGGCCCCGGCTCGATCTGCACCACGCGGATTGTGGCCGGCGTGGGTGTGCCGCAGATCACCGCCATATCCGACGTGTTCGAGGCGCTCAAGGATACCGACGTGCCGCTGATCGCCGATGGCGGCATCCGCTATTCGGGCGATATCTCCAAAGCCCTGGCTGCCGGTGCGCACAGCGTGATGATGGGCTCGGTGTTTGCCGGTACCGAAGAGGCGCCGGGCGAGACCATTTTGTACCAGGGGCGTTCCTACAAGCTGTATCGGGGCATGGGTTCGGTGGGCGCGATGAAGGACGGTGCCGCCGATCGCTATTTTCAGGACCCCGAGAACAATGCCGACAAGCTGGTGCCCGAAGGCATTGAAGGCCGCGTGCCCTACAAGGGCAGCG
>JAYTDE010000109.1:0-1670 GCA_043736195.1 Burkholderiales bacterium
GTCAGGCACCCAACTGCCGCGCGGCGGACTGCGCCGCTTTTCAGCTGTTGTCGTACTCACCAACGTTCGGCTCCAAGCGCCGTGACCGCCATCACTTCGCCGCCGTGGCGAAGCGGATCGTATGACGCGAGCATCTGCTCAAGCGTCAACGCCTTGGGTGCCACCGGGGTGATCACCACGCGATCGTTCTCGACTGCCACCCGCACCCGCTGGTTGACGCGCAGATGGGCCGCCCGTGCGACCGCGGCAGGCAAGCGCACGCCCAGATTGTTGCCCCACTGCTTGATATCCAGAATGGCTTCAGGCATGACGATCGTTCCAGACAAATAAGGTGTTTAAACGCAGTATAGACTACCCGCGACAAACGGTCGAGGACAGGAAGCAAAAATGCTTGGGGGGGAGGTACCGGCGCTTCAAAGGGCTTTCGATGCGTGTCGCCGGCAGCGGGCGCCACAGACAATCGCCGATGTCGCGCCGGTATGCGTCTCGATTTGCGGAAAGCGAGTTGCATTGACCGGCAGAAGGTAAAGTCATGCACTCAGGCCTGCCACCGAAGAGGCCGCGACTATTCTCGTATTCGCAAGGAGTGTTGCATGATCGAGCGCAGATCCGTGATACGCGCCGCGCTTGGTGGCGCGGCACTGATTTCCGCCGGGCGACCCGGCGCCCAGACCTGGCCGGAGCGCTCGATTCGCCTGATCGTGCCGACCGCCCCCGGGCCGTTCGATGCGATCGCGCGTTTGATCGGCGAGCGTCTGGGCAAAGCCCTCGGCCAGCCGGTGGTAATCGACAACATTCCTGGTGCGACCGGCACCATCGGCACGGCCGCGATGGCGCGCGCCGCGCCCGACGGCTACACCATCAGCCTGGGGATCATGCCGCTTGCGATCGGGCAAACCCTGTTTCCCAAACTGTCGTATGACATCCGCCGCGACGTCGCGCCGATCGTGCAGATATCCTGGGGCTACAACATCCTGGTGGTGCATCCGTCTCTGCCGGTCAAGAGTGTGGGCGAGCTGGTGGCCTATGCCAAGGCCAACCCCGGCAAGCTCAATTATGGTTCCGGTGGCAACGGCGCGCCGGCGCACATCGCCGCGGAATTTTTCAAGCAGGAGACCGGTATCGACATGGTGCACGTGCCGTTCAAGAGCGCGGCGCCGGCGGTGCAGGAGCTTCTCGCCGGCCGCATACAGGTGATGTTCGGCCTGGCGCCGGGGGTGATCCCGCATATCAAGGCCGGCAGCTTGCGGCCGCTGGCGGTGGTCGGCCAGAAGCGCCTGCCCGCGGTGCCGGACATTCCCAGCATGGGCGAGGCGGGCTATCCGAACGTCACGGTCACCGATTGGTTGTGCCTGTTGGCGCCGGCCGGCACGCCTGGTGAGATCATTGCGCGCTTGAACCGTGAGGTGAATCTCATCCTTTCCCAGCCCGACGTGCGCGAGCGCCTTGCCGCCGGCAATGTGGAGGTGGTTGGCGGTACGCCAGAGGAACTGCGGCGTCTAATCGCAGCCGATACCGAGCGCTGGGCCAAGGTGATTCGCGCGGCCGGAATTCGCGTGGATTGACGAAACCACCGGTGCGCGAGAGGAGTTTTCTGCGCTTGCCTACGAAGGACACACCCACCTGTGCTGAAGAGCGATCCAGCGGCCATGCCGACGCGATTTTTCTTC
>JAYTDE010000110.1:0-2661 GCA_043736195.1 Burkholderiales bacterium
CGAGGGCACGGCCAGCGCCGTGTATGACATGGCCTGGGCCAGTGTTGAACCCGGCGCTGCCACGCCGCCATACAAATCGTGCGCGATGTCGGGCATGGCTTGTTCGACCAGCGCGCCTTGATCCTTCACCAGCGAAGCCGCCAGCGCCGGATTTTCGCCGCGGGCCAGCATGCCCGATACCCCCAGCGACATCTGGCGCAGAGTGGCGTAGCCTGCGGCGATACGGCCGATGGCGACCGCCGCTCGCTGATTGTCGGGCTCGGCCGCATCGATCATTTCAAGCAGCAATTGGGTCGAGCTCAGGTAGCGCTCAGGCCCGCTGCGCTCGAATGCCAATTCGCCCGATACCTGGTTCCAGCCATCACCCTCCACGCCGATCAGACAATCATGCGGCACCAGCACATCGTCGAAGGTGACTTCGTTGAAATCATGCTCGCCCAGCTGGTTGACGATAGGCCGCACGGTCAGGCCGGGGGTTTTCATGTCGACCAATAGTTGCGACATGCCGGCGTGCCTGGTTTCGCCCTGGCTGCCGGTGCGCACCAGCGCGATCATGTACTGCGCCACATGCGCGCCGGAGGTCCAGACCTTGCGCCCGTTGATCACCCAGCCGGCATCGGTGCGCAGCGCGCGGGTGCGGATCGAAGCCAGGTCCGAACCGGAATCGGGTTCGCTCATGCCGATGCAAAAACAGGTTTCGCCGCGCGCGATCGAGGGCACGATACGCGGCGCCAGTACCTCCGGCGACAGGCGCATCAACAAGAGCGCGCTCTGGCGCTCCGCCACCCAGTGCGCCCCCACTGGTGCGCCGCAGGCCAGCAACTCCTCAAGCACCACATAGCGCTCGAGCGTAGTGCGCTCGTGCCCGCCGTAGCGCTTGGGCCAGGTCATGCCGATCCAGCCGCGCGCGCCCAGCTTGCGGCTGAATTCAGGGTCGCGTCCCGACCAGTTGCGCACCCGTTTGGAAACCGGAAAGTCGGCCAGCGTTTCGGCGATAAAGGCCCGCACCTCGGCGCGCAGGGTTTCACATGCAGGCGGCAGGTTGCACGGATCGATGGTGACGGCTTGCATCGGAACACTCCTTGGTGGGGGCTTGGGCGGCCGGGACGCAGCCACCATTCGCGCCACCCATTCTGCAATACATTTGTTTGTCGGGCAACAAACTTTATGCTAGCCTGCCTCTGCACTCCCTTGGCTCTGACTCCCTCCGACTCCCCTGCGGCAACGCAGGCACACGCCATGATCGCCTCCAACAGCCCGCACCATGCAGTTGCGCAATCCGGACCCTTGAGCGGCGTGCGTGTGCTCGACCTGACCTCGGTGGTGCTGGGGCCCCTGGCCACGCAGATACTCGGCGATTTTGGCGCTGATGTGATCAAGGTCGAAAGCCTGGAAGGCGACCTGATGCGCGCCAATGGCGTTTCGCGCAACCGCGGCATGAGTTCGATTTTTTTAGCACTCAACCGCAACAAGCGCTCGCTTGCGATCGACCTGAAAACACCCGCCGGTCTGGAGGCGCTCAAGCAGTTGTTGGCCGGTGTCGATGTGCTGGTACACAACATGCGCGTGGCGGCGATCGAGCGCTTAGGCCTGGGCTATGCGGCAGTGGCGGCGCTCAATCCGAAAATCGTCTATTGCGTGGCCACTGGTTTCGGCCAGGACGGGCCGGATGCCAATCGGCCGGCTTTCGATGATGTGATCCAGGCCGCCTGCGGCATGGCGTCCCTGATCGGCCATGAGCGCGCGGTGCCCGATTTCGCGCCGACCCTGATGGCCGACAAGACCACCGGGCTGGCAGTGGTCAACGCGGTGCTGGCGGCACTGTTTCACCGCGAACGCAGCGGCCAGGGGCAATATGTGGAGGTGCCGATGCTTGAAACCATGGTGGCCTTCACCCTGGCTGAACACCTGGGTGGCCTCACTTTCGAGCCGCCCACGGCGCCGGCGGGCTACGCGCGCATCCTGGCCGGTGGCCGCAAGCCGGCACCCACGCGCGATGGTCATGTGGCGATGCTGCCCTACACGGCGGATCACTGGAAGGCGCTGTTCGCCAGCATCGGCCGCGACGACCTGGCGGCCAAGTACGATCTGAACGATCGTGCGCAGCGCAACGCGCGCGTGGCCGAGATGTATGCCGACATGGTGAGCGTCACGCGCGAAATGAGCACAGCCGAGTGTCTGGCCCTGTGCGACGCCCAGGATATTCCGGCCACCCGCATCTACGCCATCGATGAATTGCCGGCGCATCCGCACCTGCGGGCCGTTGGCCTGTTCCAGGCACTGGCGCATCCGAGCGAAGGCGCGACCGTCACCGTGCGACCACCCACGCGCTTCGCCGCCACGCCGGCCGCGGTGCGCTTGCCGGCACCGCGCCTGGGGCAACAAAGCTTCGAGGTGCTGCGCGAAGCCGGCATCGATGAGGCAGCACTTGAGCGCTTGCGTGCTAGCGGGGTGATTCGGCAGGCCGCTGACATGCCATAAGGCTTGAAGCGGGAGCGCGCAACAAACAACAGCAACGCAGCACAATCGGAGGACGACAAACATGAAACAGCGCATTTGCAGCCTGATGCTGTGCCTGGCATCGGGTCTTACCTGGGGGCAGGCAAGCAACTTTCCGACCAAGCCGATTCGCATCATGGTGCCCTTCAATGCCGGCAGCGG
>JAYTDE010000111.1:0-10588 GCA_043736195.1 Burkholderiales bacterium
CGGCAAACTGTCCTACGGCTCGGCCGGCTCCGGCAGTGCGCCGCATCTGGCCACCGAGCTGCTCAAGCAACGCGCCGGTATCGATATCGTGCATGTGCCCTACAAGGGCGGCGGCCCGATGGTCGCCGACCTCCTGGGCGGGCAGATCCAGCTGGCCATCGGCGACCAGGCCAACCTGATGCCGCAGGTCAAGGCCGGCAAGTTGCGGGTGCTGGCGGTGGGCAGCGCCAAGCGCTCGCCGACCTACCCCGAGGTCCCGACCATTGCCGAAGGCGGATATGCGGGCTTCGAAGCCGGCGCCTGGCAGGCCATTGTCGGCCCGTCCGGCATGCCGGCGCCCATCGTCAAGCGCCTGCACGAAGGCTTGCTGCGTAGCATGGAAGCCCCGGATGTGCGCGACCGCTTGATCGGCGCCGGCCTCGATCCGGTTGCCGGAACGCCGGAGGACTTGGCGCGGCACATTCGCGCCGAGATCGCCAAATGGTCGAAAGTGGCCAAGGAAGTAGGCGCACGCGCGGATTGAGGCGTAAGCTTGGCTTGATCTTGCAATTGCACATAAGTCTCGCAATATCCTGACTTGCACAAGAAGCAACATATCACTGAACCCGCAAGGATATTCGCCGGAAAGTCGGGAACACCGCACTGGATTTCCTGTCTTAGATAGCGTATCCTGAATGATCGTCAACGGAGGCATAGTATGAAATCAATCTTTTCCAAGCATTTTCTGGTTGCTGCCCTGATCGGTTCGATTGGATTGGCTGTAATGGTGCCGGACGCCGACGCCGCCAACAAGCGCATGGGTGGCGGCAAGTCTGTCGGCCAGCAATCGAATAACGTCAGCAAGCAGGCGCCGCCGGCACAGGCCGCACCTGCGACAGCGCCCACTGCAGCGGCTGCACCTGGTGCCGCAGCCGGCGCCGCTGGTGCTGCCGCTCCTGCGCGCAACAAGTGGCTGGGTCCCCTGGCCGGCATTGCGGCCGGCCTGGGTATCGCCGCGTTGCTCTCGCACATGGGTTTGGGCGGCGCCATGGCCGACCTCATGATGAACTTCCTGATGATCGGCGCCCTGGTGATGGCGGGTCTCTTCGCCTACCGTATGTGGCGCAATCGCAGCAACCCGCCGATTGCCACCGCCGGCGGGCCCAGTGCAGTGCCGGAACGCAATGATTTGGCAGCAAACCCGGTCGCCGCCGAGCGCACCAGCCTTGCAGGACAGGCCATGGGCGGCATGGCGCCAGCTCTGCCGGGCAGCGCCGCCGCGCTAGCCGGCAGCCCGGCAGCCATGACCAACCCGAACGATGGCACCTGGACACTTCCGGCCGGCTTCGATGTTGAGGATTTCAAGCACATCGCCAAGATGTATTTCGTGCGCATGCAGGCCGCATGGGACGCCGGTGACGAGCAGGACATCCGCAACTTCACCACCCCGGAAATGTTCGGCGTGATCAAGCTTGACTTGATGGGCCGCACCGAGGCCACCCATACCGACGTGGTCACGCTGGACGCGCAAGTGCTGGGCGTTGAAGTAAAGGGTGAAACCACCATGGCCAGCGTGCGCATGTCGGGCACGATTCGCGAAAGCAAGGATGGCGTGGCCGAAGCGTTCAAGGAAGTCTGGAACCTGGAGAAACCCACTTCGGCACGCGCAAGCTGGGTGCTGGCCGGGATTCAGCAGGAAACCGAGGCGACCTGATAGACGATCTTCAGTCGTTGCATCAAGGGTCGGCCTGAGGCGAAAGCTTCAGGCCGATTTCTTTTGTGCAATCTGGTTGATGCGCTGGCGCGCCGCCGGCCGTTCGCGATCGAAAATCTCGACATAGGCCGGATTGATCCATTGCGCCACGCCCGCCCGGAACCCGGCTGTCTCGAACAAGCGCCCGGCCCAGGTGGCCACCCATGGGCGCGCTTCGATGCGCTCGGCGAATCCGAGGTGAAGCAGCCGTTGCAGGTAGGGACTGTAGGCGATGTCGGCCAGCGAGTACTCGGCGCCGGCCAGCCACCTGCCATGTGCCAGCGCCCCCTCCATATCGGAAAGCAGCTTCTCGAAACGCTGCACGGCGAGCGTGAACACCGGCGCGTCAAGCCCCAGTTCGATCGCCTGGCGGGTACGTTCACGGCGCGCCGGATCACTCATGCACGCCAGCCATTCGCGCAATTCCTCAGCATCACGCTTGAGGTGCTGGAAGCGGAAGGCAATGCAGGAACTGACCGTGCCGGTGGCCGCATGCACGCCTTCGTCCAGTTGCTTCATCCACAGGCGCATGCGCGCCCGCGCCATGGGATCGGCCGGGCGCAATGGCGTCTGCGCCCAGGTGTCCTCGATGTACTCGAGAATCACGTTCGACTCGATCACCACATCGTTGCCGTTGATAAGCGTCGGCACCACCAGGTTCGGGTTCAACTTGACGTAGTCGGGCTTCTGCGCATCGCCAGCGCGCAGGTTGAGGTGAATGCCTTCGTAGGCGATGCCCTTTTCGGCCAGCGCGTTGCGCGCCTTGGCGGCGCATACCGACATGTCGTTGTGATACAGGACGGGCTGCTTCATCGACTTCCGCTTGCTGCGCCAGCTTTCTCCGCACCGCGCCATGCGACCGGAAAAACCCGGTCGCAGGCGGGATAGGTGCCAGCGACCAGCTGCGGGTCACCGGTGATCGCAAAGGTGGCCGGCCGCGGGTCCCAGCGCACGTCCTCGCCCATGTAGCGCGTCGAAATCGCGACACGACGCTTCTTGGGCGAGAAATTGCCCTCGGAGCCGTGCACGGTCAAGGGATGATGTACCAGGCAGTCACCTGCTTGCATTTCCCAGCGCAGAAAGCGTAGCTGCGGATGGTCACGCTGCAGCGAGAAATCCGGGCACGGCTCGAGGTCGGACGCGAAATGGGCGTCCTTGTCGGGCACGGCCGCAGCATAGAACTTGCCCCATTTGTGCGAGCCGGCTAAGTATTCCAACTGGCTGTTTTCCGGGCCGACCTCGGTCAAGGCCACCCAGACGGAAGCCACATCGTTGCCGCGCAAGGGCCAGAACGGCAGGTCGTGGTGCCAGTCGGTACGCTCGAGCGTGTTCGGCTCTTTCACAAATACCTGGTCGTAGAACAAGCGCACTTCGTCCACGCCCATCAGCGTCGCCGCGATTTCGGCGCAAGGGGAATGCAGGCACCAATCGCGAAAATCCTCGTTCCACGGCCATACAAAGGTGTTGATCTGGTAGCGCCCGCTCTTGCCACCCAGGGCACGAGTCACTTCGCGCCGCCGCGCCAGCGCGTGTTGCGCCTCCATCGTGTAATCGACCGCGCGCCGCATGCGTTCGATCCATTCGCCATCGAACATGTTGCGCAGGCAGACCACGCCGTCGCGCTCGTAGGATTGCCGATCTTCGGCCGAGAGCGGATTGAGCGGTGCTTGATTCACGTAGTGTCTCCGTATGCGCTGCGGGGCGCGCTCGTGGCGATTGACTGGATGGTCGGAGCGCAAGCCTATTTTTTAAAATATTATTGCATATTGATAATTTTTGAAATATATTTTTGCGAGGACGGCTGCATGCAGGGCCGACTCTCAAACAATCACAATCCGCCGATCCCGGCATGGAGACTCCCAAAATGAAGCTGTCGATTCGCTTGGCTACGCTTGTCATGACGCTCGGAATGGCATCGGCCGCCCCGGCGCAGGTGCAGAAATTCAAGTTCTCGGTGTTCACGCCCGACAAGGAACAAACCTTCATCACCACCATGAAACCGTTTGCCGAGGCGGTCAACAAGGACGCTGGCGGCACCTGCGAGATCGAACTCTTCCCCAATGGCGCACTCGGCCGCAGCCCGGTGCAGCAGGCGCAGATGGTGTTGGACGGCGTGGCCGATATCGCCTGGGTGATCGCTTCGTACACCCCGGGACGCTTTCAGGAAAACGAAGTCCTGGAATTGCCCGGCCTGTTCACCAATCTGGTGGAAGCCACGCAGGTGTTCACGCGCCTGGTGGGTTCCGGCCAACTCAAGGGCTATGACGATTTTTTCCCGATCGGGTTGTTTGGCACCGCGCCGTACAGCATCCACACACGCTTCCCGGTCACCTCGGCAGCTGACTTGAAGGGCAAGAAGATCCGCACCGCCGGCGCCATCGAAGGTGCGGCCATCCGGGCTTTGGGAGCAGTGCCAGTCGGTTTGCCGGTGACGGAGATCGCCGAGGCGGTGGGTCGCGGCACTATCGACGGCACCAGCTCGCACCCCTCGCCATTGTTCGATTTCGGCATCGACCGCGTGACCAACAACCATTTCTTCACACGCCTGGGAATCGTGCCACTGGCGATCCTGATGAACCGCAAGAAGTTCGATGGCGCGCCCAAGCAATGCCAGGATGCGATCCGCAAATACAGCGGCGCCTGGACCGCGGCGCGCTTCAACGAAGGCATTGGCAGCTACAACGACTCGCTCATCAAGAAATTGCAGGCCGACCCCAAGCGCAAGGTGGTGATGCCGTCGGCGGCCGAGATCGACGCCATGAGCAAGACCATGAAGCCGGTGGTCGATGAATGGCTGGCCAAATCGCCGCGCAACCAGGAACTCTTCAAACTGGTGGAAGCCGAGCTGGTCAAGGTGCGGGCGGGCAGGTGAGCGCCGGCATCGGCGCGCTGGAACGCGCCGTCCTTGGCGCGCTGGAACGCGCCGGCCTTGCGGCGACGCGCTCGCTTTCCGCGCTGGGCCTTCTGGCCTTGCTGCTGCTGGCGGCGATGACCCTGGCCGATGGCCTGGCGCGCTGGCTGCTGAACGCGCCGATCGAGGGGGTGCGCGACGCCGGTTCGCTGGTGATCGCGGTGGCGATCGCCAGCCTCCTGCCGGTGGGCTTAGCCGAGCGCAGCCACATCACCATCCGCATCGCCGAATCGGTGTTCGGCCGCCGCGCCGCGGAGCTGCTCGATGCCGCCGCGGCGGTACTGGTGGCAGTGGTGATGTGCGTGATGTGCTGGCAGTTTTTCGTCTATGCCGGCAAGGTGGCGCAGGCCCACGAAACCACCTGGATTCTCAAGTGGCCACGCGCACCCTTCTGGTACGCGGTGTCCTCTATCCTGGCGATTGGCGCCGCTGTGCAGATTGTGGTGGCGTTAGCCGACATCGAACGTGTATTCAGCCGGGCGGACACGCGTTGACGCCGCTGGCCATTGGGGCACTGGGCCTGGGGGCGTTGTGCGCACTGATCTTTCTGCAGGTGCCGATCGCCTTCGCGATGATTGTCGTGGGCGTGGTCGGCTTCGCGCTGCAAACCGGATGGACACCGGCCCTGACGATCCTGGCAAGCGACCCGACCACCTTGCTGTCGAATGTCGATCTGGCCACTGTTCCGCTGTTCCTGGTGATGGGTACCTTCGCGACTGCCGCCGGCTTCTCCGCCGACATCTACAACGCCGCTGCGGCCTTTCTCGGGCATCGGCGCGGCGGCCTGGGATACGCCACCATCGGTGGTTGCGCGGTGTTCGGCGCGGTGTGCGGTTCGTCGACTGCAACGGCGGCGACTTTCACCAAGGCCGCCCTGCCGGAAATGCTCAAGCGCGGCTACGCGCCTTCGTTCGCTACCGGCACGATTGCCGCTGGCGGCACCCTCAAGTCACTGATCCCGCCGTCGATCGTGATGATTCTTTATTGCATCGTCGCGCAGACCTTCATCTTCGATCTTTTCGTGGCCGCCCTGATACCCGCGCTGCTGGCGATCGCCTTCAACATGCTGGCCGTCGCGGTGGCGGTGCACCTCAACCCCGCGCTGGCTCCCCTGGGTGCCGCGGTCGCCTGGCCCGAGAAGGTGGCGGCATTGAAGCGAGCCGCGCCGGTGATGGTGCTGATGGCAACGGTATTCATCGGCCTTTACAGCGGCGTTTTCACCGTCAACGAGGCCGCGTCGGTGGCGGCCGTGCTGTCGCTGATTTTCGCCTTCGCGCGTGGCCGGCTCAACCGTGCGGTGCTGTGGAGTGGCTTGAAGGACACCGCGTCTTCCACCGCGATGATCTACATGATCCTGATCGGCGCTTCGGTTTTCACCTACTTCATCACCGCCGCCCGCGTGCCCGATGCGCTGATCAAGCTGATCGGCTCCATGCAGGTACCGCCGCTCGCGGTGATTTTCACCATGCTGGTGGCCTACCTGCTTTTGGGGGCGATCTTCGACGAGATCGCCGCCATGCTGATCACCCTGCCCTTCGCGTTGCCGGTAGTGACCAACCTGGGCTACGACCCGATCTGGTGGGGCATCATCAATGTGATCGTGATCGAACTGGGCATGATCATTCCGCCTGTGGGCATCATCGTCTTTATCCTGCACGGCCTGGCACCGGACATTCCGATGCGCACCATTTATCGCGGCGTGACGCCCTTCATCATCGCCGACCTGCTGCTGCTGGCGCTGCTGGCGGTGTTTCCGGTCATCGTGCTGTGGCTGCCGGCGGCTCTCAAGTAGCCGCACGAGCGATCTGTTTTCAATCGAGGATGCCTGACCCAGGGAAAGGAGTCTGACATGGATTTTGTGCGCAACGGTTGGTATGTGGCTTGCTGGGAGAGCGATTTGACGGAGCGCCCGCTGGAACGCATGATCGTAGGCGTTCCGGTGGCGCTGTTCCGCGGCGCGAATGGCAGGATTGGCGCACTGCGCGACCGCTGCCCGCACCGTGGCGTGCCCTTGAGCATGGGCCGGGTGGTCGACGGCAATCTGCAATGCGCCTATCACGGCCTGCGCTTCGATTGCTCCGGAGCCTGCGTGCACAACCCGCACAGCGACGGTGGCCGGCCGGAGCGCCTTGCGGCGGCAGCGTTTCCGGCCCACGCGGCGCACGGCATCGTGTGGGTCTGGATGGGCGATACGGACAAGGCCGACACGGCCTCGATCCCCGACTACTCATGGTTCGCACCCGACAATCCGCGCTACGCAGTGGTCCGTGGCAGCATGCTGGTCAAGGCCGACTACCGCCTGGTGATGGACAACCTGCTCGACTTGAGCCATGCCGAGTATCTGCATGCGAATACGGTGGGCACCGCAGGCTCCTCCGGCTCGGTGAAGTCGAGCGTGGTGGTCGACGGCGAGCGTGTGACGGTGCTGCGCAAGGTGATGAACCTGGTGCCGTCGCCAGTCTGGCGCAATGTCTGGAAGCACTCCGAGCGCATCGACCAGGAATCCAACATGTCGTGGCGCGCACCCTGCAACCTGCTGCTCGACCTGGCCGCGATGGTGCCGGATCGGCCGCGTCAGCATGGCGGCCATCTGCCGAGCGCACACCTGCTGACCCCGGAAACGGCCGACAGCACCCGCTATCACTTCGCCTTCGCCCGCGATTTCCTGATTGACGATCAGGACTACTCGGACCGCTTGATCGCTTTCGGCACCAAGGCCTTCGACGAAGAGGATCGCCCGGTGATTGAAGCCGCGCACCAGCGCATCAAGGCTGCTGGCGATGCTTTCAAATTCAACGGTTTCACTGTCGGCGACGGCGGCTCGGCACGCGCGCGCCGCATGCTTGACGACAAAATCGCCGCCGAGCGCGGCGCCACCACGCCATCCTGAAACGAGGAATACCGATGCCCTACGACCTGTCGTTCCGGCGCGAAAAAATCGACGCCGAGAGCAACCCGGTGTGCAACCTGCACCACCACGCCTTCGCCTGCCGCGACGCCGAGGAGACCCGCCACTTCTACGAAGACGTGCTGGGCATGCCGATGGTGGCCGCGATCCAGGAGTCGACTCATCCGCGCAGCGGCGCGCAGTCGGCCTACCTGCACCTGTTTTTCGAGATGGCCGACGGCACCTGCCTGGCCTTCTTCGACTATCCGGACTACTTCGCGAGCCTGGATGCAAACCAGCTCGAACCGCGTGACAGCCTGGTCCACCACATCGCTCTCGAAGTGCAGGGTGTCGAGAAGATCGAGCTGTTCAAGCAACGTTTGGCCGCGCATGGCGTGGCCTTGCGCGAGATCGACCACGGCTATTGCCGCTCGCTGTATTTCGTCGACCCCAACGGCCTCAAGCTGGAACTCACCACCAATGTCGCGCGCTCCCCGGCCGACTTCGCCGCCTTCCGCCGCGACGCCCATGCCACGCTGGCGCACTGGCAGCAGTTCAAGGCCGGCAGCGTGTCCTCCATCGCCAGTACCAATGTGTCGAGGGCCGGCCATGCCCCTCCCGGCCATTCCTGACAACGCACTTGCCTCAAAAGGATTCATCGTGAGCGATTTCACCCAATCCGGACCATCCTTCAGCCATGTCGGTTTCTACGTGCGCGACCTCGCGAAAATGGAGGACTTCTACAGGCGCGTACTGGGCTTCATCGTCACCGACCGCGGCAATCTCGACACGCCGCGCGGGCCGGTCGACCTGGTATTCCTCTCGCGCGACCCGGAGGAACACCACCAGATCGTGCTGGCCAGCGGGCGGCCGGACAACAACGATTACGTCATCGTCAACCAGGTTTCGTTCCGCGTGCCGGGGCTGGCCTACTTGCGCGCCCTGTATCCGAAGCTCAAGGCCCTGGCCGCGGTGAGCGAAATCCAGCCGGCCACCCACGGCAACGCGATATCGATTTATTTCCGCGATCCCGAAGGCATCCGCATCGAGTGTTTTTTCGATACACCCTGGTACTGCGAGCAGCCTTTGCGAATCGCCGTCGACATGGAGGCAAGCGAGGCGGAAATCATGGCGCATTCCGAGGGCATCGCGCGCGCGGCGAGAAAATTCCAGCCACGCGGGGAATGGGTGGCCGAGATGAGACGGCGCATGGAGGCCGGCATTCATGCCTGAAACGTTCGACGTTGCCATCGTAGGCCTTGGCCCCGCGGGCGCCTCGCTGGCCAACCTGCTGGGTCAGGCCGGGCTATCGGTGGTGGTGTTCGAACGCGAAGCGGCAATCTACCCGCTGCCGCGCGCCATTCATTTCGATGGCGAGGTGATGCGCATATTTCAAGGCATGGACCTGAAGGGCGAGATCGAGGCAGCCACCCGCCCCGGCTTCAAGAATATGCGCTTCGTCAATGCCCAAGACCAGGTGCTGCTGGTGCGCGGCGGCAGCACCGCGCTCGGCCCGCACGGCTGCGCCAACAATCACTATTTTCATCAACCGCAACTCGAAGCGGTGCTGCGCGACGGCCTGGCGCGCTTTGCGCAGGTACGGGTGCTGCTGCGCCACGAGGTATTCGCGATCGCCGAGGATGCCGAAGGCGCGACGCTGTCGGTGGAAAACATGAACAACGGCAGCCTGGCCAAGTTCCGCGCCCGCTACGTCATCGGCTGCGACGGCGCGCGCTCGCTGGTGCGCCGCCTGATGGGCAGCCCCATGGAGGACCTCGGCCTGCACCAACCCTGGCTGGTGTTCGATGCCATTCTCAAACGCGCCGTCGACCTGCCCGACCACACCGTGCAGCATTGCGACCCGGCGCGCCCGATGACCTATTGCAACGTGATCGGCCAGCGCCGCCGCTGGGAGATCATGTTGATGCCGGGCGACGATGCGCAGGCTATCGCGCGACCGGAAAACGTCTGGAAAATGCTGGCGCGCTGGATCACGCCGGACGATGCGGACTTAGAGCGTGCGGTGGTCTACACCTTTCATTCGGTGATCGCCCGTGGCTGGCGCCGCGGGCGACTCATGATCGCCGGCGACAGCGCGCACCAGACCCCGCCGTTTCTGGGCCAGGGCATGTGCGCCGGCATTCGTGATGCCGCCAACCTGGCCTGGAAGCTCGCCATGGTGCTGCGTGGGGGCGCGCATGCGTCGCTGCTCGATACCTATGAGTCGGAACGCGAACCCCACGTGCGCGCCTTCGTCGCACTCGCCGTCAGGCTGGGCAACGTGATACAGACCACCGATCCGGTGCTGGCAGCGGAGCGCGATCGCAAGTTCCAGGCCGGCTCCCCAGAGATCTTCCAGTTCCCGGCCCCGGGCCTGGGGCCGGGCGTGCATGCGGACAGCGGCACACCCGCCGGCCAGCCATTTCCGCAGCCACGCTTAGCCGATGGCCGCATGCTCGACGCAGCGACCGGACAGCACTTCGTGGTGATCGCCACGCGTGAGCTGCTGGCGGCAAGCGAGGCCTGCACGCGCGCGCGCTGGCAACAGGCCGGCGCGATCCTGATCGATGACGCGCACCCCGAGATCGCCGCCTGGCTTGAGCAGCACGGCACGCGCGCGGTGCTGCTCAGGCCCGATCATTACATCGTCGGCACCGCCGGCAGCGCCGCCGAACTCGCGCTGCTCGCCGCACGCCTGCCTCTGGCTGCTTGAGCAGATAAGAAACAGTCCACCGCATGAGCGCTTCCGCCCGACCGTCCGAAGGGAGCGCCGAGTTGAACAATGCGACTCTCTCGGGGAGGATGTCACGCAGTGACAGGAAGGTAGTCCAATGAGCAGCCTCGCACGCATGCTGGCCATCCTCGACCTGTTCGACGAGGGCGCCTCGATATGGACTGCCGAAGCGATCGCGGAGCGCCTGGGCTATTCGCTGCCGACCGGCTACCGGTATGTGCGCCAACTGGGTGAGGCCGGCCTGTTGCGACGCGATGCCGGCGGCACCTACATGCTGGGGCCGAGGGTGATCGAACTTGACCATCGCATCCGCGTCGGCGACCC
>JAYTDE010000112.1:0-3328 GCA_043736195.1 Burkholderiales bacterium
GCGATCACGCCCATCGCCAATTTGAGGTCGTCCGCGCTCCGCGCCAGGGGGCCGATGACGCTGATGTCCTGCTCTGCAACTGACCCCGGCAGCGCATGACCCTGCGGCGAGCAGATGCCATACGTTGGCTTGTGGCCATACACGCCACAGTAGTGCGCCGGGTCGCGGATTGAGGCGCCGATGTCGGAGCCCATCTCCAGACCTGTGAGACCAGCGGCCAGCGCCGCGGCGGCACCGCCGGACGAACCACCCGGCACCCGTGTCACACCCCACGGATTGCTGGTGGTGCCGTACACCGGGTTGTAGGTCTGCCAATCGGCTAGGAGCACCGGCACATTGGTCTTGCCGAAAATCACCGCGCCAGCCGCCTTCAGGCGTTTGACCGCGAGCGCATCATCAGCAACCGGCTTGCCTTTGTGCTCACTCAGGCCCCAGGTAGTGGGCAGGCCGGCGACGTTGAACGACTCCTTGACCGTCATCGGCACGCCGGCCAGGGGCCCGAGTTTGGCACCCCGGGAGAGGGCGCGATCGACCGCCTTGGCTTCCTTGCGCGCCGCCTCGATGCGCGTGACGATCACGGCGTTGATGCGCGGATTGTGGGTTTCCAGCCGGGCAAGGTAGACATCCAGGGCCTCCAATGCGCCCAACTTGCGGCGGCGAATCAGGGCAGCCAGTTGCGTGGCTGAGGCAAACGGGGAAACGGGCATCGGCATTCTCGGTGAAAAGCAGCGGATGCCCCGATTCTAAGATGTGGGCTTAGCGTCGGGGCGGGATCGCGTGCCAAATCCAAAAAACAGGCGGATCGAAGGTACGCGTTTGCCGAATTACCGGCCCAGCGCCTGGAAACTCAAGCTTGCTTGACCGCGATTTGAAGTCCTGTAGCGCTCAAGATTGCATTCAGGCTCGATAAGCGCGGGTTGCCTGTCACCGATAGCGCACGCGACACACTTTCACGCTTCAAGCCGGATTTTTCGGCAATCAGGCTCATGCCGCCGCGGGCTTCTGCCACAGTGCGCAGTGCCAGCAGCAGCGCTGCCTGATCGCCGGCATCGATCGCCGCTTGCACATAGGCCGCGGCAAGTTTGGGGCGGGCGCGCAAGCGTTCAATGACTTGTTTCCGATGCGATGTCGTGGAACTGGTCATAACAGCCTTTTCAAAATTCTCGTTGATCGAATTCGTTCAAGTACTTGATGGCTCGCTTGATGTCCGCGCTCTGCGTTGACTTGTCGCCACCACACAAAAGCAGGAGGACCATCTTGCCGCGTCGGGCGAAGACCACACGATAGCCTGCGCCGACATCAATTCTCAGTTCCGACACGCCACCGCCGACCGCCTTGGCGTCGCCGAACATGCCCAGCTCAAGGCGGTCGAGTCGCGCCAAAATGGCGGCCTGCGCCCGCAAATCACGTACGCTGTCAAGCCAGTCCTCAAATATGTCCTTGCCGGTGACGGTCAGGAAATGGCGCAACTCGAACATGCGGCAAGCTTATCAAATAGTGATCTATAAGTCACGAATGATCTGCGCCGGAGCTTCTCTGCCCATGCTCAACCACGCAAGCATGTAGCCCATACGCTCCGCAAGGCCGCTTCCAGTCCCGGAATACGCAACGGACAAAAAAGCCCGGAAGTCTGACCTTCCGGGCCGATGTGGCGACAGGCTGCCACGAGTTCCATGCTTGACGACGCCGGCCGCACTGGCGGTCGCAACGAACCGCCAGTGCGCCAGCCGAAACGCTACTTGACGCCAGAGGTCATCGCCAGCAGCATCTCATTCATGCGGCGCACGAAGCCCGCCGGGTCTTCGAGCTGCCCGCCCTCGGCCAGGAGCGCCTGGTCGAACAACAGGTGCGACCAGTCATCGAACCGGGTTTCCTCGAACTTGAGCCGCGTCACCAGCGGATGCCTGGGGTTGATTTCGAGAATCGGCTGTGACGGCGGCGCCTTCTGGCCGGCGGCCTTGAGCATGCGCGCGAGATTGCCGCTCATGTCGTTCTCATCGACCACCAGGCAGGCCGGCGATTCGGTCAGGCGGTGGGTGACCCGCACTTCCTTCACCTTGTCGCCCAGCGAGCTCTTGATCTTCTCGATCAGGTCCTTGGACTCGCCCTCGGCGGCCTCGTGCTCCTTTTTCTCGGCTTCGTCTTCCAGCTTGCCCAGATCCAGACCGCCCTTGGCTACCGACACCAGCGACTTGCCGTCGTATTCGTTGAGGTGTGAAGCCAGCCACTCATCGACCCGGTCCGACAGCAGCAGCACTTCGATGCCCTTCTTGCGAAATACTTCCAGATGCGGGCTGTTCTTCGCCGCCAGGAAGGTCTCGGCGGTGACGTAGTAAATCTTGTCCTGGCCTTCCTTCATGCGCGCCACGTAGTCCGCCAGCGACACAGCCTCCTCGTCGGTATTGGCCTGGGTCGAGGCGAAGCGCAGCAGCTTGGCGACGCGCTCCTTGTTGATGGCGTCTTCCCCCACACCCTCTTTGAGGACACGGCCGAATTCCTTCCAGAACTTGGTGTATTTGTCCTTTTGCGCGGCGTCGTCGCTGTTGGCCAACTCTTCCAGCAGGCCCAGCACGCGCTTGGTCGACCCCTCGCGAATCGCCTTGACGTCGCGCGATTCCTGCAGGATTTCGCGCGACACATTGAGCGGCAGGTCGGAAGAGTCGATCACGCCCTTGACGAAGCGCAGGTATTGCGGCATCAACTGCTCGGCGTCGTCCATGATGAACACCCGCCGCACATACAGCTTGATGCCGTGCTTGCGTTCACGGTCATACAGGTCGAAGGGTGCACGGCCCGGTACGTAGAGCAACTGGATGTATTCCTGACGACCCTCGACGCGATTATGCGTATGTGCCAACGGCGCCTCGAAATCGTGCGAGACATGCTTGTAGAACTCTGTGTACTGCTCTTCGGTGATGTCGGACTTCGAGCGCGTCCACAGGGCGGTGGCCTGGTTGACGGTCTCGTCTTCGTCGCGGGTCACATATTCGTTCTTGTCCTTGTCCCACTCCTCCTTTTTCATCAGGATCGGCAAGGTGATGTGGTCCGAATATTTGGTGATGATCGATTTCAGGCGCCATGAAGACAGCAGTTCGTCCTCGTCGTCGCGCAGTTCCAGGGTCACATCGGTGCCACGCCCGGCTTTTTCGGCCACGTCAATCGAAAACTCGCCTTCGCCGGCGGATTCCCAGCGAATCGCTTCGTCCGACCCGGCGCGCCGCGTCAGCACGGTGATTTTCTTGGCAACGATGAAGCCGGAATAGAAACCGACGCCGAACTGGCCGATCAGGTTGGCGTCGCGGGCCTGGTCCCCAGAGAGCTTGGAGAA
>JAYTDE010000113.1:0-3191 GCA_043736195.1 Burkholderiales bacterium
GTTGGCGCACCGCCTCGATCACCTTGGTCATGCCGCCGCGGTTGGCGGGGTGGTTGTTGCACAGCCCGCCGCCGTCGGTGTTGAAGGGCAGCTTGCCGACGCCCGAGATCAGGTTGCCGTCGGAAACGAATTTTCCGCCTTCGCCCTTCTTGCAAAAGCCCAGGTCTTCCAGCTGCATGATCACCGTGATCGTGAAGCTGTCGTAGATCGAGGCGTACTGGATGTCGGCGGGCTTGACGCCGGCCTCGGCGAACGCGATCGGGCCGGTCACGGCCGCGCCGGAGTAGGTCAGGTTGACGCGGCCACCCATCTGGCCCTTGGGCGATTCGCCCACGCCCATGATTCGCACCAGCGGGCGTTTCAGGCTTTTGGCGATTTCCGGGCTGGTGACGATCAGCGCACCGCCGCCGTCAGTCACCACGCAGCAGTCGAGGCGGTGCAGCGGGTCGGCGATCAGCGGCGAATTGATCACGTCTGCCACCGTCACCACCTCGCGCAGCATCGCGTGCTCGTTGTATTGCGCATGGTGCGAGGCCGCCACCTTGACCCAGGCCAGCTGCTCGGGCGTGGTGCCGTATTCGTGCATGTGGCGCATTGCCACCATGCCGTAGCCGTTGGCGGTGGCCATGCCGTAGGGGAATTCGTAGGCCATGTCGGGCGCGTTGGCACCATAGTTGCGCGCCTGCGTGCCCGACGAGCCTTCCGAGCGCGGGCGGCCGGCCAGGGTGATCAAGGCGACACTGCATTTGCCTAAAGCGATGGCTTCGGCGGCATGCGCCACATGCACCAGGTAGGACGAGCCGCCGGTATCGGTGGATTCGAGGTGGCGCAGTTTCAGGCCCATGTAGTCGACCATCGACATTGGCCCCAGGCCCGGTGCGTCGCCGGCGCAGAAATAGCCGTCGATGTCGTTCTTGGTGAGGCCGGCGTCGGCCAGCGCGCCCCTGGCGCATTCGGCGTGCAACTGGGCCACGGATTTGTCCGGCGCCTTGCGCGTCGGATGTTCGAAGGCCCCTGCGATGTAAGCCTTGCCCTTGATGCTCATGATGTGGTTTCTCCCGTGAGGCCGGTTAGATCCGGCTTTGTCGTTGGTTCGCTTGCACCGCATATTTTCGCAGGCTCCGAGATTTTGCGCAGGCGCAGCGCTGTGCTATGGTTCGCGCCGTGCGAAATCCAGGTCAATCCGCCAAATCCCTCGTGCGCCGAGCGTCACGCACGCTCCTGCTGTGCCTCGCTGTCTCTGGCAGCGGCACTTTGCTTGCGCAGGACTATCCGAACCGGACGGTGCGCGTGATCGTGCCGTTTTCACCCGGCGGCGCGGTCGACGGCCCGACCCGCGCCATCGCGCATGAATTGGGCAAGCGCTTCGGGCAGCAAGTGGTGGTCGAGAACCGGCCGGGCGCCGGCGCCACCATCGGCGCCGAGGCGGTGGCCAAGGCGCCGGCCGACGGCTACACGCTGTTGCTGGCATCGCAAACCAATGCGATCTCCGCCACGCTGTATTCGAAACTGTCGTTCAACGCCGTCGAGGATTTCGCGCCGATCAGCCTGCTGGGCCGCGAGCCCGGCGTGCTGGTGGTACACCCGGCCTTTCCCGCCAGGACAGTTACCGAGCTGATCGCCTATGTGAAACAGAACCCGGGCAAGGTTGACTATGCGTCGTCCGGCAACGGCAGCGGCCAGCACCTGTTCGCGGCGCTTTTCAACAGCATGGCCGGCATCCGCATGAACCATGTGCCTTACCGCGGCAGCGGCCAGGCCACTACTGATGTGATCTCCGGCACCGTGCCCTTGTCTTTCCCCGGTTTGTCATCAATGCTCGGGCATATTCGCAACGGCAAGCTGCGGGCCCTGGGTGTGACGGGCACGCGGCGCTCGCCATTGCTGCCGGAGGTGCCAACGCTCGATGAGGCCGGTGTCAAGGGCTACTCGGCCTATGTGTGGATGGGATTGATGGCGCCGAAGAACACGCCGCCGGCGGTGCTGGCCCGCCTCAATCGCGAGCTTCTCGCGGTGCTCGGTGCGCCCGAGGTCAAGACCTATTTCGACAACGCGGCGATCGAACCGGTGGGCTCCACACCGGCGGAGTTCGCGAACTTTTTTCGTGAGGAAAAAGAGCGCTGGGCCGTGATCATCCGCGAAACCGGCGCGAAGATCGATTGATGACAATGACAAGGACCATACAATGAGTGCAGGCAACGCAGGCAGCGGCACCGTAACCGGCGTCGAACACTGGACCACCAAGGGCGCGGATGTAAAGCTCTTTCTGTGGGAAAAATTCGTCGGTTCGCCCGCGGGCAAGCCGGCGGTGCTGTTCGTGCACGGCTCGTCGATGGCATCAACCCCGACCTTCGACCTGGTTGTGCCGGGGCGGCCTGACTCGTCGGTGATGGACTGGTTCGCCGAGCGCGGTTTCGTCTGCTGGTGCGTCGACATGGAAGGCTACGGCCGCTCGACCAAGACACGCGACATTTACTGCGATATCTCGAACGGCGCCGACGACCTGGAAGCGGCCACCGATTACATCGCCAAAACGCGCGGCGTCAAATCCTTCTCAACCTACGGCATATCCTCTGGTGCATTGCGCGCCGCCTTGTTCGCACAGCGCCATCCGGAGCGCGTTGCGCGCCTGGCGCTAGACGCCTTCGTCTGGACCGGTGAGGGCGCACCCACGCTGGAACAACGGCGCAAGAAGCTGCCGGAATTCATTGCAAAGAAGCGCCGTCCGATCGACCGCGCCTTCGTCTATTCGATTTTCGAGCGCGACCACGCGGATTGCGCCGAGAAGCGCGTGGTTGACGCCTTCGCCGACGCCATCCTGGCGCAGGACGATTCGATGCCCAACGGTACCTACATCGACATGTGCTCGAAGCTGCCGGTATGCGATCCAAAGAAGATCACGGTGCCGACCGCGGTGCTGCGCGGCCAGTTCGACGGCATCGCTGCCGAAGACGACTTGATCCAGTTCTACAAGCAGCTCCCGAATCCGGACAAGCAGTTCATCATGCTCTCCGGCATTTCACATGCCAGCTTCCAGCAGAAGAACTACAAGATGGTGTACGCCATCCTGCATGCGTTCTTCACGCAACCGGCGCCGGAGTATGTGAGCGGCGGGCATTGAAGAGTTCGCGCCATTCATGGCCTTGGCCGCTCGCCTGCGTAAAACAGGCGCGACCTTGCGCCGCACTCAA
>JAYTDE010000114.1:0-5571 GCA_043736195.1 Burkholderiales bacterium
ACGCTGCGGGCCTTGTGGCCATTTACTTCGAGGAGTCCCGGTTGCGCTCAAACCCGGTAAAGGAAACCCTGGCACGTGGCGGCCGTGCGTTCGGTGCGATGGTGTTCGAAATGTTCAGCCCCGGCCTGCCGCAGATCTGTCGCAATGCCGGCGCCGATTACGTGCTGTACGACATGGAGCATTCCGGGCTGGAGTTTGAAACCCTGAAGACCCAGTTCGCCCTGTGCCGCGGCCTGGGTGTCGTGCCCATGGTGCGGGTGCCGCGCGGTGAATACCATTTCATCGCGCGGGCGCTGGACATCGGCGCCCTGGGCATCATGGTGCCGATGGTCGGCGGTGCGGAGGAAGCGGCGCACATCGTTGCCTGCACGCGCTATCCCCCGCTGGGCCGGCGCGGCGCCGCTTTCGGCTTCGCGCACGACGATTATCAGGGTGGTGATGTGGCTGCCAAGATCGCCGCGCTGCACGCGCGCACCATGGTGATCGCGCAAATCGAAACGCTCGAGGGCTTGGGCGAGGTGGAAGCCATCGCGGCGGTGCCGGGCATCGATGCGTTGTGGCTGGGGCACTTCGATCTAACCAATTTCATGGGTATTCCCGGGCAGTTCGCGCACCCTGACTACCTGGCCGCGGTACGGCGCATCGAGCGCGCCTGCGCCAGCCACGGTAAGACAGCGGCGTACCTGGCCACCGATGCCGACCTGGCGCGCGAGTACCTGGGACACGGCTATCGTCTGCTGGCCTACGGCATCGACCAACTGATGTTGCAGGCCGCGCTGGCACATGGCATTGCGGCCATGCGTGATTTTCCGGAGGTGAAAAAATGAGCAAACGCTTCAAGGTGGGGATCACCCGCGACATTCTCGACTCGCGCGGGGAACCGGCGTTTGGCCGTGCGGCGCTTGCGATTCTCGACGACGCGCCGCAGATCGATTGGGAGTATTTGCCGCAAAAGCTGGCGCAACTCGGGCCCGAACATGCCGCGGCCTACGATGCGATCTATGTCAATACCCCGCGCGTGCCGGCGGCGGCGGTCGCCGGCGCGGATTGCCGGGTGCGGGTGATCGCACGCCATGGCGTGGGCTATGACTCGGTGGACGTGGCCGCCATGACCGCGGCAGGCGTGCTGGTGACCAACACACCGGCGGCCATGCCGCGGCCGGTGGCGACCATCGCCCTGACCTTCATGCTGGCACTGGCCGGGCGCCTGTTTCTCAAGGACCGGCTTACCCGCACAGGGCGCTGGAACGAGCGCATGGACAACATGGGCATGGGACTTTCCGGCCGCACGCTAGGTGTGATCGGTGCGGGTGGCATCGGGCGCGAACTGCTGCGCATGGCAGCCACGTTCGACCTGCAACTCCTGGCGGCCGACCCCTATGCCAACAGCGTCGAACTGGGCTACATCGGCGCGCGCAAGGTCGATCTCGACACGCTGCTGGCGCAATCCGATTTCGTGGTCGTGACCTGCCTTTTGAACGAAAGCACGCGGCACCTGGTCGGCGCACCGCAGTTCGCGCGCATGAAGGCATCTGCGTACCTGATCAACGTCGCGCGCGGGCCCATCGTCGACGAGCCGGCCTTGATCGAGGCGTTGCAGAGCGGGCGCATCGCCGGTGCCGCCACCGACGTATTCGAGCAGGAGCCGGTCGATCCGGCCAACCCGCTCCTCGCCATGGACAACGTGATCGTCACCCCGCATTCGCTGTGCTGGACCGACGAGTGCTTTCACAACATGGCGTCTATCGGACTGCAAAGCATCGTCGATGCGCTGGCCGGACGGCGTCCCGAGTATGTGGTCAATCGCGAAGTGCTGGCGCATCCGCGCCTGGGTCTGGCCTGAGGTGCCCAAGCGTGTTTGCCGGCATTTATCCGATTCTGTACGCGTTCTTCGCGCCCGATGGCGGGCTTGATCGCAACGCGATGCAACGGCAAATCGCGGCCTGTGTGGCCAACCACTGTCATGGCATCGCCGCGCTGGGCCTGGCTACCGAGGTGGGAAAGCTTTCAGCGGCCGAGAAGCGTGACGTGATCGTCTGGCTGGCCGAGGGTGCCGGCGGCCGCAAACCGATCGCCATCACTGTCTCGGGCGATACAGTGGACGAGCAGGCGGAGCTGGCAGGCTTTGCGGCGGCGCATGGAGCGCAATGGTTGATTCTGCAGCCGCCACGCGATCGCAGCCGGCCAGAGCGGTTTTACTTTGATTTTTTCGCCGAGGTCATGACCCGCACCGGCCTGCCCTGCGCGATCCAGAATGCGCCGGAGTATCTCGGGGTTGGCTTGAGCGCCGCGTCGATCGCGCGCCTGGCCGCGCTGCGCGACAACTTTGTGTTGCTCAAGGCTGAGGGCCCGGCGGTGCAGATGCGCCAAGTGATCGCGGCCAATCCCGGCATGGCGGTTTTCAATGGCCGCGGCGGACTTGAACTGCCCGACAACCTGCGTGCCGGCTGCGTCGGCATGGTCATCGGGGTCGACAGTTTCGATTGGCAGGCGCGGGTATTCGACGCCTGGCACGCAGGTAACGAGGAGAGCGCCCTGCAGATGTATGGCACCCTGCTGCCGGGCGTGGTGTTCATGATGCGATCGATCGATCATCTGGTTTGCTACGGCAAGCGTATCGCGGCATTCCGCCTGGGTCTGGACGTGCATGAGCGCGCCGCGGCGATCACGGCCACCGATTTTGGCAATGCCTGCGCGCGGCGTTTTGCGGATCGCCTCGGGCCGCTGGCGTGATGTGCCGGTCGTGCTCCGGAATGGATGACGTGTGCTGGCGATTGCTATAAAATAATTTGGACAAGAGCTTGCGTGATGCCGGGGGAGAAATGATCGGCCGAGCAGGCTTCCGCGCCACGCGAAAATGCAGGCGCACCGGGCAGATGATCCGTGGCGACGGGTGTTCGGCGGGACGGCGCATCTGGCGATTTTTCATTCAAAGGGGACAACCAGCATGAACAAGGCGGATATGGTGGAGCACATCGCGAAGGTGGCCGACATCTCCAAGGCGGCGGCGGGGCGGGCGCTCGATGCGATGGTCGCTGCGGTAAAGACCACACTGAAGAAAAACGGCAGCGTGACCCTGGTGGGTTTCGGCACCTTCCAGGTGGCCAAACGCAAACAACGCACCGGGCGCAATCCACGTACCAACATGCCGATCAAGATTCCGGCTGCGAAGGTGCCGAAATTCAAACCGGGCAAAGCTTTGAAAGATGCTGTAAAATAGTGGTCTTTGCTGGAAGAGTTGCCCGACATCGCGTTGATGTTCAGGGTAGCCTGGATGCGAAGGGTGCTTAGCTCAGCTGGTAGAGCGTCGCCCTTACAAGGCGAATGTCGGCGGTTCGATCCCGTCAGCACCCACCAAACGCTTTGCAGCCGGGAAACGCGGTTCAGGCAAGTCGTTCGATCATGGAGTGGTAGTTCAGTTGGTTAGAATACCGGCCTGTCACGCCGGGGGTCGCGGGTTCGAGTCCCGTCCACTCCGCCACAATCAAGAAGAGCCGAACCTGCGAGTTCGGCTTTTTTTTAGCACACAGTCCCGTTTGCAACAGTCGCCGCCGGCGACGCTTCCCGAGGGATGGTTTACAGACATGTTTGAATTCATTCGTACCCACCAGCGCCTGATGCAGTTCCTGCTACTGGTGCTGATCGTGCCGCCTTTCGCTTTTTTCGGCATCGACGGCTACAACAAGATGGGAGACGACCCGGCGGCCGTGGCAAAGGTCGGCGGACATGCGATCACCCAGCAGGAATTCGGCCAGGCACAGCGTGACCAGCTGGAGCGTCAGCGTGAAATGGCGCGCAACCTGAACATTCCGTTTGAACCTGCGATGTTCGATACGCCGGAAGCGCGCACAGCTGCACTCGATTCACTGGTCAATCAGCGCGCGCTCACCACCTATGCGGTCAAGCGCAATGTCGTCATCACCGATGACCGTCTGCGCGAGGTGATCATGGCGATCCCGGCGGTGCAGGAGGGCGGGCAATTCAGCAAGGAGCGCTATACCCGCCTGCTGGCGGCGCAAGGTTTCACAACCGAAGCATTCGAGAACCGCTTGCGCCAGGATCTTTCGATGCAGGCGCTCAACACCGGTGTCGGTGAATCGGCGTTCGCGCCGCGCGCGGTGCAGGCGATGATCGCGCGCGCGCAAGGTGAGGTGCGTGAGGTGCAGGAATTCATCATCAAGGATGACAGTTTCACCGCTGCGGTCAAGCTGGCCCCCGATGCGGTGCGTGGCTACTATGACGCCAACCTTAAGGAGTTCGCGCGGCCGGCGGAGGTCAAGGTCGAGTACCTGGTGTTGAGTGTCGAGGCGATCGCCGCGTCGCTGTCTGCGCCGCAAGAGGAGGTCAAGGCCTTCTACGACCAGAACATCGCAAAATATCGCCAGGACGAGCAGCGCCAGGCCAGTCACATTCTGGTCAAGTTCGAGGAGAAATCCGACCGTGCTGCGCTGAAGGTGCGTGCCGAAGATATCTTGAAGCAGGTCAAGGCGCCGGCGGCCGAATTCGCCGCGCTGGCGACCAAGCTGTCGCAGGATCCCGGCTCCGCCGTCCAGGGCGGCAGTCTTGGCAGCTTCGGGCGCGGCTCGATGGTCAAGGCATTCGAGGATGCGGTGTTCGGCATGAAGGAAGGCGAGATCAGCAACGTGGTCGAATCCGAATTCGGCTATCACATCATCAAGCTCACCGGCATCAAGGCAGGCAAGGTGCGAACCTTGGACGAGGTCCGTGGCGAGATCGAGAAGGAGTGGACGCGCGCCCAGGCGCAGAAAAAGTTTACCGAGAGCGCTGAAGGGTTCACCAATACCGTGTATGAACAGGCCGACAGCCTCAAACCTGCTGCCGACAAATACAAGTTGAAGGTACAGTCGACGGAGTCTTTTTCGCGCGCCGCACCGCCGCGCCAGTTGAGTCACCCGCGCGTCCTTGAACGCCTGTTCTCGGACGATGCGCTCAAGGCCAAGCGCAATACCGAAGCGGTCGAAGTCGCACCGGGTGTGATGGTGTCGGCGCGGGTGCTCGAATACAAGCCACAGGCGACCAAGCCGTTTGACCAGGTCGAAGCCGAGATCAAGGCATCGCTTACGCGCAAGGAAGCCGCGGCGCTTGCGCGCAAGGACGGCGAAGCGAAACTCAAGGCCGCGCAGGCATCGGCGACTGCGGTCGAGTTTGGTTCCGCGCGCACCCTCTCACGCGCCAAGCCGGAAGGGCTGGCGCCGGATGCCTTGCGTGCGGTGATGACCGCACCTGCGACCAAGTTGCCGGCGATCGTCGGCACGCCTGTTGCGGGTGGTTACGCGATCTTTCGCATCAACAAGGTAAGCGAGGGCGCAGCAAGCGAGCCGGGACGCCAGGCTGCGGTCAAGTCGGCGCTCGACCGGGCCCAGGCCGAGGCGGATTTCGCCGGCTATCTTGAAAGTGTCAAGCTGGGCGCCAAGGTGGTGGTGTTCAAGGAAAATCTGGAGAAGAAGGGCAACTAGAAGGCTGCGGCCCGCATGGGCGGCGGCCGCTGGTGCCAAGTTTTTTGCGGCAGCGACTTACTTCCGGCGCGTGCGGCACCGCCGCGCCAACGAT
>JAYTDE010000115.1:0-4783 GCA_043736195.1 Burkholderiales bacterium
TTGTCGACGTCGGCGATCAGTTCGTTGGCCGCCGGCCAGGTGGTGCCGCCGTCGGTGCTGCAAAAAAGCGAGCTCGACAGCGTGCCGTCAGGCTTGATAACCGGGCGGATACCGAAGGTGTTCGAGGCCATCACGCCGAAATCGATGGAAGTGCCGATGCAATCGACGATCGTGCCGTCGGCGGCTGTACCGCTGCCGCTGCCCTGGTAGCGCACGGTGATGGTGTCGGGCACGACCACTGGCGACGCGGCCGTAGGGGCCACCGGATCGGTGCCAAAGGGCAGGCCGGCGGTGGCCACATTGTTGGCGCCGGTGATGGCCGGCGTCGTTGCCTTGGGAAAAATGCCGTTGGGATCGAGCCCCGTATTGTTGCGATAACCGCTCAGGCGGATGTTGCGGGTGAGGATTTGCGAGGCGTAGCGCATGGTCTCCTGCATGCGCGCCGCATCGTCCTGGCTGTTGAAACTTTGTCGGGAGCCTACGAACACCTGGCCGATCACCATGGAAATGAGCAGGCCGATCGCCACCGCGACCATGAATTCGACGATGGTGAAGCCGCGTGCCCCGGCGGCGAAATGCGGAGGGGTGCGCATCATGGTACGAACGTGGTCAGAAACACCTGGTACTGGCCGGCACTGGCGACACTGCTGCGGTCGTCAATCCAGTACATCTTGATCGCGTACTTGGGCCCGATGCCGTTGCAGCCGTGCGTGATCAAAGTGCCGTTATAGCTGCCGGCGGAGTTCGAGCTGTCGCGGCACACGATGGCGACACCATTGCCAAGCCGCGCCCGCACCGTTTGCTGCCATTCGAAGGCATCCTGGTCGGCCATGTCGGCGGGTGTGCAGCCGGTCGCCGCCGCGGTATTGCCGATACAGGCGGTTTTCGGCACGATATACGGGCTGCCGGCGGCGGCCACATCGCCAATCGGCCGGTGATAGCTGCCGCCGCCCGCGGCACTGTCGGGCAGCGCCACACCGGCCTGGTTTGAGCGCATGCGGTCGATCATGTCGTAGGCAAGCTGGGTCGCAAGCGAACGCTGCTGCGCGCTGTGCGTGAACTGGATGCCGGTGACCATCAGACCTGCTACACCCAGGAGGCCGAACGACAGGATGACGATCGCCACCATCACCTCGATCAGGGTGAAGCCCGCCTGGAGTGCCGGCAAAACGGATTTTGGCGTGGATCGCATGGTGTCAGGGGCAGGTAACAGTGACGGTCTGGACCCGGCCTAGGGCATTGATAGTGATCGTGCGGCCGGTCGCGCCTGAGCCGGTGGTGGCCGGACACAGCGTGATGTTCTTGGCGGCATCGATCACGCCGATGGAGCGGAAGCGGATATCCGATACACCCGCCGGGCTGGTGTTGATCTGCACCGAGGTCGGCGCCGCGTCCTTGACGCGCAGCAAGGGCTCATTGGTACCCACCGTATCGCGCTGGCCATTGTTGTCGGCATCGACAAACGAGATCCAGCCCAGAGCCCAACTGGTGGCGCCCGTGCAGGTATTTTGATTGGTGCTGGCACATAGAACGACCCGTTGCGATCGTTTGGACGCTTCACTGCGCGACATCGCGATATCGCTCTGCAAGTCGCCGGTGACCGAGCGCACCGCGTTGCCGACAATCATGGTGCGCAGCGACGGTGCGGCGATCGCGATCAGCACGGCCAACACCACCATCACGATCATCAGCTCGATAATGGTGAAGCCGCTGGCGCCACGCGCCGCGCCGATGCATGTCCGACGCGGTCCTGCGCTGGGCGGTCGATGCGACAACGATAGCGGCACTGTCTTCATGGTCTGCGGCTGTGCACGGTTGATCCTAAAAGTGCGGAAACGTTCCTGATTCCACGGACGCTAAGATACTATGCCCGTCTTGTCCTGCAACCTTCTGGAGATAAGCGGCCAGCGACAGCCGATGAACGGGCTGCCCAGTTGTCGACATGGTCGATTGCCTCAACCGAAATCACTTTGCGGATCCTTTTTGCCAACGAACTGGGCGGCGGTCTGGGGCATGCGCACCGGCTTGCGCCCTGGGTGCACGCGCTGGGCGAGCGTGGCGCCAGCCCGGTGGTCGCCCTGCGCGACGTTGCCGCACCGGGCTGCGGGCTGTTCAGAACCGGTTCCCGGCTGATACCGGCGCCGTTTTTGCTGCGCGCGCCGCTGGGGCAGCGCGTGGAGGCCGGATCGTACGCCGAGATATTGCTGTCGGCCGCCGGTTATGGCAACCCGCAAGTGCTGGCGCGCCTGGTGCGAGCATGGCTTGACCTCATGGCTTTGTGTGAGACGCAATTGCTGGTCGCGGATTTCGCTCCAACAGCGATGCTGGCTGCGCGCATCCGCGGGATCGCTTGTGTCCACATCGGCGATGGCTACACGATAGCGCCCGAGGGCGCTGCTTTTGATCCGCTCGCCGCGCGCGACTTGCGGCGTATCCAGGCAGCGGACAGTCAGGTGGTGGCATCGGTCAATACGGTTCTGGCCGAGCACGGTCGCGACGCCGTCGCGCAGGTGGGTGAACTGCATGCCGCGTGCATCACGATTCTGGCGACCTACCCCGAACTGGATCATCATCAGGGTGCGGCGCGAGCGTCCGCTTATGCCGGCCATTTCAGCATAGACGACGGGCTCGGCTTCGAATGGCATGACGTTCCGGGGCCGCGGGTGGTCGCTTATCTGAAGCCCGAGGTCGCGAATTTCCAGGCCATCGTGGCCGGCCTGGCCCGCGTACCGGGCCAGGTGCACCTCTACGCCGGTGGAATGGTGCGTGATCGCGGTGCGGTGGCCGGTTATGGCTTGGCATGGCATGCCACGCCCCTGCCGGTTCCGGCCGCGCTCACCGACGGTGATCTGGTGGTGTGCCACGGTGGTCACGGCCTGGTGTGTGAGGCGCTTCTGGCGGCCAAACCGGTGTTGATCTTTCCCGCCAACCATGAACAGACCCTCACTGCGCTCAATGTCGAGCGCCTCGGCGCCGGTCTATGGGTCCATGCGCAGGGCAATGAGCGCAAGATCGCACGCGCGCTCGAGCGCGGCTGGAAGGATGCGGGTCTGCGCCGGCAGGCCGCGACGTTCGCGGTCACTCACGGCCCTACAAGGGACACGGCGACCGCTCGCCTGGCCGATCATGCCGATCGGATTGTCGGACTTGTCAAGCCGAGGGAATGGCGTTAGCGTCTCGCCTACTTTATCAACTCGTCACAGGAGTCAAGCCATGCCAACCCGAACCAGCACGCGCAACCCAGGTTGCCACCTCAAACTCGCTGCCTCGATCGCCGCGCTGGCGCAGGCTGGCCTGATGTCCGCGGCAATGGCAATGCCGGCGCCAGCAATTGCGCGAATCGCCGCGAGCGATGAGGTAGTGGCGGCAAACGTCGCCCCGCAGGTACTCTATCTGGCGCAAAGTAGCAACGATGGTTATGCGGGGATTCCGCATATGCGGCCAAAACCCGAAGTTCCCGCCAATAGCGGACCTCCCGCAGGCGGTATTGCGCCCGGATCGGGGCCCACCACCGCAGCTCCCAAGGTGGTGCGGCCGGCGCCGGCGCCGGCGCCAGCACCTGCGCCGCGCGACAGCCGCGACTCGGACCGCAAATAGCGCCGACGCCTGCAGGCGTGCCGTGCGCCTGGCCAGCGCCGCAGTGCCGACGGTCGTTCGGATTGGGCTGGAGGCACCGGGCGTGGGCCATACGCAAACGCAGTCCGGGCCCCATGGCGGAAAGGCGTTTGTCAGGCGGCCCATGGAAGCGCCGTTAGACCCAGCCAAGCCGGCACGAATCGGGTGGCAATGCAAGTAGAATCACAAGCTTCGCAGGTCGAGACGGACCTGTTTTTTCCGAACGCCAGGTTGCCCCGATGTCAACAAGCACGATCAATGAAACCCATGATGCCCGACTGAAAAGTTGGGTTGATGCCGCCAACGACGGCAAAACCGATTTTCCCTTGCAAAACCTGGCCATGGGTGTGTTTCGCCGGGCCGGCAGGAATGAGGATTTCCGCGGCGGGGTGGCCATCGGGGAGCAGATTCTCGATTTGTCGGCTGCCGCCCGCGCCGGACTGTTTTCGGGTGATGCTGCCGAGGCAGCAACGCTGGCCTCGGGGCCTACTCTCAATGCCTTGATGGGTGCGGACCCGGCGCTGACCTCGGCGTTACGTCTCGCGCTTTCGCGGGTGTTGCGCGAGGGCAGCCCGCTTGAAGGTCGGGCGCGCGCCTGCCTGCTGCCTATGAAGGATGCGGAGATGGGGTTGCCGGCTTCGATCGGCGATTTCACCGATTTCTTTTCATCGGTGTTTCATGCCACCAACACCGGCGGTATGTTTCGCCCCGACAGTCCCTTGCTGCCCAACTACAAGCATGTGCCGATTGCGTATCACGGGCGTGCCTCTAGCGTGCGGGTCGGCAGCATGGCGGCGCCGCAAGCTTTCCCGCGACCGCTCGGCCAAACCAGGCCCGCCGATGCGCCCGGCCCGGTGTTCGGACCCAGCAGGCGCCTCGACTATGAGCTTGAAGTCGGCATATGGATCGGTCGCGGCAACACCTTGGGTACCCGCATCGGTATCGAGGCCGCCGAATCGCACATTTTTGGTGTCAATTTGCTCAACGACTGGTCGGCGCGGGACATCCAGGGTTGGGAATACCAGCCGCTCGGACCGTTTCTCGGCAAGAACTTCGCGACCACGATTTCCCCCTGGATCGTGACCCTGGATGCGCTGGCGCCGTATCGCGCGCCGGTGTTCGCGCGGGCCGCGAGCGACCCGCAGCCGATGGCCTATCTCGACAGCGA
>JAYTDE010000116.1:0-1527 GCA_043736195.1 Burkholderiales bacterium
GCTCTCGCATACCCGCTCGACATCCGATTCAAGCATCGCCGGAAACAGCGGCAGGGTGACGATGGCGCGCCCGACGCGCTCGGCATGCGGGAACATGCCTTCGCAAAAGCCAAGTGCGCGATACAGTTTGAACAGGTGCATCGCGGGGTAATGCACACCGGTGCCGATACCGCGCTCCTTCATGGCGGCCATGAAGGCGGCGCGCGGCACGTCGGACGGCAGGACGATCTGGAACATGTGCCAGTTGCTGTTCTGGAAATCCATCACCGGCAGGTCGCAGCCGAGCGTGCTGTCGAAGCAGTCGAAATAATGGCGCGCCAGCAGGTGCCGGCGCGCGGTGAATTCCTCCAGGCGCGCGAGCTGTCCCAGCCCGACCCGCGCGGCTACATCGGTCAGGTTGAATTTGCCGCCCAGGACATCGACTTCCATGCCGTCGAAGCCGCTGCGCGCCACGCCCTGCAGTCGATAACGTTCGACCAAGCCTAAGTCGATATCGGACGGCAGGACCAGCGCACCGCCTTCGATCGAGGTGACATTCTTGTTCGGATGGAAGCTGAAGGAAACGAAATCGCCGAAGCTGCCGATCGGGCGACCGGCCCAGGAAGCGCCATAGGACTGCGCAGCGTCCTCGACCACCCGCAAACGGTGACCGGTGGCGAGCGCGTAGAGCCGGTCGCGGTCGACCGGCAGGCCCGCCAGATCGACCGGGATGATCGCGCGCGTCGCCGGCGTCACCGCCGCGGCGATGCGGTTCAAGTCGATGTTGCGGGTGGCCGGATCGATATCGACAAACACCGGCCGGGCGCCGGTTTCGAGAATCACGTTGGCTGTTGCCACCCATGACAAGGGGGTGGTGATGACTTCATGACCGCATCCGATGCCAGCCGCGCGCAGCGCCACCTCCATGGTCGCCGTGCCGCTGTTGAAGGCGCGCACCGGTCGGCCGCCGCAGTGCGCGGACAGCGCGGCTTCGAACGCCTGCACTTGCGGGCCGGAGCTGATCCAGCCGGAGCGCAATACGGCGGCCACGCCGGCGATGGTTTCCTCATCGATTGAAGGGCGGGTGAAGGGCAGGAAGGGGGAGTTGGTGGGCATTGGGTTGTGAGGAAATGCGGCAGTGAAGACTGGCGAACCAGGTGTCGATCAGGCGCCGCCCTGAAATGGGCTTGCTTGCCTCAGGTGCGCGCGATCAACCATACACCGATGATGATGAAGCCGATGCCGGCGATCTTCATCGGTGTGATGCTCTCGCCGAACAGCCACCACGCCGCCAGGACGTTCACCACGTAGCCGATCGACAGCATCGGATAGGCCACGCTGACCGGCACGCGCGACAGGCCCACGATCCACACTGCGAGGCTCAGCACATAGCAGGCCATGCCGCCCATGATGTGCGGCTCGGTCGCCAGGCGCCAGCCTATCGGAACGATATTGGCCGCGGCGAATTCGAAATGCCCGACCGCATTGGTGCCTGCCTTGAGCAAAAGCTGGGCTGCGGCGTTGAGCAGGACACCGGTGAGCAGCATG
>JAYTDE010000117.1:0-1920 GCA_043736195.1 Burkholderiales bacterium
CGCCTCGACCGCGCGCATCACCACACCCGGACCTGACACCCCGACGTTGACCACGCAATCCGGCTCGCCGATACCATGAAAGGCACCGGCCATGAACGGGTTGTCTTCGACCGCATTGCAAAACACCACCAGCTTGGCCGCACCCAGGCCGTCGGACGCGGCGGTCAGTTGCGCCGCCTCTTTGATCACCCGGCCCATCAAGGCGACCGCATCCATATTGATGCCGGCCTTGGTCGAACCGATGTTGACCGAAGCGCAGACCCGCTCGGTCTGCGCCAATGCCTGCGGAATCGCCTCGATCAACGCCAGGTCGCCGGGCGTGAATCCCTTGTGCACCAGCGCCGAAAAGCCGCCGATAAAGTTGACGCCGATCTCGCGCGCGGCACGATCCAGCGCATGCGCCACGCCCAGCATGGCCTCACGCAAGTCCAGATCGGACACCCCTTCGGCGATCAGCGCCACCGGCGTCACCGACACCCGTGTATTGGTCACCGGAATGCCGTATTCACGCGCGATCGCAGCACCGGTGGCGACCAGCAGGCTGCCCTTGCGACACACTTTGTCATACACCCGCCCGGCCAAGCGTGAATGACTTTCACTAACGCAATCGCGCAACGAAATGCCCATGGTGATGGTGCGAATGTCGAGCTTTTCCATCTGCACCATGCGGATGGTCTCGACGATTTCCTGCGGCGAATAGCTGGACAGTGACATGAGAGGAGGTTTTTCCAAGCCTTTAAGTCATGCAATCATCCGGCTCCGCCGGTGATTGCATGCACGAAAATCTCGACAAAAGTAGGGTTTTACTTTTGTCGACCGTCACACCCGGTGCATCAGCTTGAAAACGTCTTCGCGCTGGATGTCGATCTTCAGGCCCATAGCCTCGCCCTGCGCGTTGAGCTCCGCCTTGAGGGCATCGAAGCCGCGGTTCGACTTGGCCAGGTCGACCATCATGATCATGACGAAAAACTCCTGCATGATCGATTGCGAAATATCGAGAATGTTCACCTGCGCCCGCGCCAGCATGGTCGCCACGGCGGCGATGATGCCGACCTGATCGTGACCGATCACGGTAACGATCGCGCGGTTGCCGGCACCTGGAGACGGCGAGATGGGGGGCAACATGTCGTCAGGGTCCCGGCGTCAGGCGGCACGCGCCAGATCGGCTTCGGTTACGAAGCTGTCGGCGAAAAACTCATCCTCCGGCAGGCCGCAGATACCGATCAGGTCTTGGCGCGCCGAATCGACCACGATCGGTGCACCACAGGCATATACCTGGTGACCCGAGAGGTCGGGAAAATCGGCCATCGCCGCGTGATGCACAAAACCGCTACGCCCATCCCATTGATCTTCCGGCAACGCTTCGGAGACCACCGGCACGAAGCTGAAATTCGGCACGCTGTCCTGCCAGCGCCGACACAAATCCATCATGTAGATGTCCCTGGGGCGGCGTCCGCCCCAGTAAAGTGTCATCGGCCGCGTGCTGTCCCGATGGAACGCGTGCTCGATGATGGCCTTGATCGGCGCGAAGCCGGTACCGCTGGCCACAAAAACCATCGGCCTGGAGCTCTCCTCGCGCAGGAAAAAACTGCCCAAGGGCCCCTCGAAGCGCAGGATGTCGCGCTCCTTCATCTTGCCGAACACATGGTCGGTGAAATGCCCGCCCGGCATGTGGCGAATGTGCAGTTGCACGAATTGGTCGTCATGCGACGCGTTGGCCATCGAGTAGCTGCGCCGCTTGCCGTCCTTGAGCATGAATTCGATGTACTGCCCGGCCAGGTACTGCAGTCGCTCGTTGGCCGGCAGCTTGAGCGAGATCACCACCACGTCGTCGGCCACGCGTTCGATGGATTGCACCCGCGACGGCAGGATTTTCACCTGCAGATCCTTGATCGCGCCGACCTCGCGCGCCTCGATCAC
>JAYTDE010000118.1:0-9560 GCA_043736195.1 Burkholderiales bacterium
ATCGTGCTGGAGAAAATCATCGCTGACGCTGGTGCGACGCAGCTACCTGTTTGCACCGCTGGCCGCGGCGCTTGTCCGCCTGAGGACTGCGGTGGGCCGTACGGCTATCTTGAGTTGCTTCAGACATTGGCCGATCCGAATGACCCGGAACATGAGTCGATGTTGGAGTGGGTCGGCGGGCCGATCGATCCGAAGGAGTTTCACCTCGACGATGTAAACGCCGCGCTCGATCCCAAAGTCCGCCGCCTTTGACGGGCGCCGCCGCAAGGCACGAGTTCGTCGATCAGCGCGGCGGCTCGCCCGCCGCGGCAGGCCAAAGGACCCACATCTCGCCCTGCTGGCGCATGCGTCCGGCTTCGCGGCCGGCCTCGTCGCCGAAACCCCAGAAGTAGTCCGCACGATTGACGCCGCGAATCGCACCGCCCGTATCCTGTGCAAGCATCAGGCGTTCGAGCGGGCGGCTGGTATTCGGCCAGGTGGTGGCAAGCCACACCGGTACACCCAGGGGCATGAAGGCGGGATCGACCGCCAGCGAGCGCCCGGTGGTGAGGGCCAAGCCCTGTGCGCCCAGCGGCCCCGGCAGGTCGGCGCCATCGCCACGCGTGATGCCGGTTTCGCGAAAGAAAACGTAGCTTGGATTGGCGTTGAGCAGATCGGTCAGTTTGCTCGGGTTGGCGCGCGCCCATGCCTTGATGCCCTGCATCGATGCCTGCTCGACCTTCAGGTCGCCGCGCTCGATCAACAGGCGTCCGATCGAGCGATACGGGTGGCCGTTCTGATCGGCATAGTTCAGGCGCAAGGTGCTGCCGTCGTTCAGCCTGACCCGTCCCGAGCCCTGGATCATCAGGAAAAACAGGTCGATCGGGTCGTCGACGAAAACCAGCTCGCGGCCGCTGACGGCAGCACGCCCGGCTTCGATCTCGCCGCGCGAAAAGTAGGGCACCACGCGGCGCCCTTCGATGCGCCCGCGCAGGCGCTGGCCCTTGAGTTCGGGACGCAGATCCCCCAGGTCGATGGTCAACAGGTCGTCGGGCACGCCGTGAACCGGATGGATGAATGGCGGCCTGCGGGTGCGGCTGCCGTTGAGCAGGGGCTCGTAGTAGCCGGTGACGAGGCCTGGCACAGGAGCGCCGGTAGTGGTATCGACGCGGCGCCACGCCACAAACTGGCTTTCGAAGAATGCGCGCGCCTGCGCCGGCTGCGCTCGCTCCACCGCGCTGCACACGGCTTGCCATGGTGCCTGGCGCCTCAAGCTCACGCAACTGCCTACAAAGGCGCGCCAGGCGTCTTCATGCGTGTCAATCGACCAACCGGGAAGCGCCGACCAGTCGGCGCGCTGCCAAGCGGGTTTGGGTGCGGGCTCGGGCGGCTTGTCGCATGCGCAGGGAGCGCAGGCGGCAGGGGCAACCGGAGCAGCAGCCACAGGGCACGCCTGCGGCGGGGCCGGAGCCTGAACGGCAATTTCCGGCGCTTGGCGACGCGGCGGTTCAACCTGTGCGCAGCCGGCTACCATTGCCACGACTAAAATCGCGCGCATACGCGAGGTGGAGCGAAACATGTTTGAAGGCGGAATGTGGATCATTTTTCTGGAGATGGCTCTGGTGCTGGCCTTGGCGGTGTTCATCGTCTGGTGGACCTGGCCGCGCCCGAAAAAGCCCGAGGATCGCACAGCGGCCAAGGATGCCGGAAAACCCGGTTCCAAGCCCTGAACGGTTAGCGCGTTGCTCCGCGTCGCTTATGGCGGCGGATGGCGCGCAAGCGCTGCGCGATACGCCCCGGCTTCAAGCGTGCAAACCAGGCGCGCATGCCTGCCCGCCAGCGTTCCAGCGAATGCCAGGCGCGGCTGGCCTTGACGAAACCGTAAATGCGCGCGCGCCAGGCCATCACCCAGGCGTAGGCCCAAGCGAACCATGCGAGGCTCATCAGCGCGGGGCGTGTGAGGGTGAAGATGCGTGCGACCAGTGCCGTGCCCAGGAGTTTGGCGGCGATGATCAGCTGCAGGCCGGTCAGGGTATAGCCGTGGGCGATCAACCACAGCGCGCCGATCTTCACCGGCAACAGCAGGACGCCGGGCAAGAGGAAGACCGCCGCCGCGCCGCAGGGAGGCAGGCGCGCGATGGCAGCTTCGAGCGAATGGATCAGCGGCAGGCGGCCCAACTGCGCCATCAGCCGCTTGGCCATTTCCCACAGCATTTCCTCTGCGAACAGGATCAGCGCCGCGACGAACATCAAGGGCGGCGTGAGAATCCGGTTCAGCCAGCGGCGCATGATTATTCCTGGCGGGCAAGACCTTGCATCGACCGGCTCAGCCTACGATGCAAGGCAAACATCGCCGGACAAAAGCAGGTTTGAACTCCGGTCCGCTTCTCAATGCAGCGTACGCGGCATCGACAACACGAATTCCGGAATCGAAGCGTCGAACCGGGTGCCGTCCTCGGCCACCATCTGGTAGCTGCCGCGCATGGTGCCCACCGGGGTACTGAGCGGGGTGCCGCTCTGGTACTGGAATTCTTCGCCCGGCTTGAGCATGGGTTGTTGACCGACCACACCCAGGCCCTTGACCTCCTGCGAGCGGCCTTCGGCGTCGGTGATGATCCAGTGCCGGCTGATGAGTTGCGCGGGGATGTTGCCGCTGTTGCGGATGGTGATGAAGTACGCGAACACGAACGGGCCGCGCTCGGCTTCGGACTGCTCCGGAATGAATTGCGTGCGTACCGTGACGCTGATCTCGTACTTTTTGTCTGGGGCCATGCGCGCATTGCACACGAATTCGGCTTGCGGCGCAAGGCCGGTGAGCAGGCCGGTGAGCGGGACTGTCGGCGTTGATGGACCAGGGAAATTGCGGACCAGGAGGCTTTCGCATATTTGGGCTAGTATGCGCGGCGCCTTCTTGACCATCGCCTGGCCACCAATTCTTTCGCGGTAGGCAGGTCGCGAGAAGGACTGATGGTCGTCCCGACTTGCGGCGAACATGCCCTTGCATTGAACCGGGCGCACAGGCGCTGCGAACTGCCACAGGAGACAAGGACGGTGAGGCGATTGCGGAATTTCGGAATCATGCTTGTCGTGGCCATGTCAAGCGGATGCGCGCTGCTGCCAGGGAGCAAGCATGGCAGCACATACACGAGCGTGACGCCGTTCTCGCACGCGTCCGCGGGGGCGACTCTGCCAGGCGGTTGGCAGCCATGGGTACTGGCCAAGTTCAAGCGTCCCACTGCCTACTCGATGGTGCGCGATGCCGGTGCCACGGTGGTGCATGCGCAGGCCGACGCTTCGGCATCCGGCCTGGTGCATGCCTTAGCTGAACTCGATCCGCGCCGCTATCGTGACCTCGGCTGGCACTGGAAGATCGAACAGCTGATCAAGTCGCAGGACAATACGCGGCGTGCCACTGAAGATGCGCCGGCGCGCGTGATTGTCAAGTTTGGCGGGGACCACGCGAAGCTTGACTTTGGCGAACGGATCTTCGCCGCCAAGGTCAAGGCGATGACCGGCTACGAGATGCCGCATGCCACCCTGATGTACATCTGGGCACGCGAATCCGCCACCGAGACCGTGATTCCGAATCACCATACCGAGCGCGTCAAGATGATCGTGGTCGAATCCGGGCATGCCAGGCTGGGTGCCTGGCATGCGCTCAAGCGTGACCTGTATACCGACTTCCGGCGCGCCTTCGGCGAAGAGCCGGGCCCGATCATCGGTGTGGGCATCATGACCGACACCGACAACACCGGTGAAAAGGCGCGCGCCTGGTACGGCGACATCACGCTGCGCGTCGCGCGCGACTGAGATGCGACTGTCCTGGCCGTGACCGGACGCTCTGAGCGGTCGTACGGCTGGCGCCATTGATGTCCGAAAATGGCTGGCGGCAAGGCCCTGACGAGGCTAAAGTCGCGTCATGCAAACCGTTTCGATAAATCCGCTGCCGCCAGCCGCCGCGCCGCTGGCGCCATTTGACGCCGAAACCTGCTTTCGCGCCTACGAGACGCGCGATGAGCGCTTCGATGGTCGATTCTTCGTGGCGGTCCGAACCACCGGCATATTCTGCCGGCCGGTGTGTCCGGCACGCACGCCCAAGCGCCAGAATGTCGAGTTTCATGCCAGTGCCGCCGGCGCGTTCGCCGCCGGCTTCCGGCCCTGCCTGCGCTGCCGGCCGGAGCGCGCGCCACGCGGGGTCGGCGGTGCTGCGCCGGGCGCGGCGCTGGTGGCGCGCGCGCTGACGGCGATCGATTCCGGTGCACTGGACGACGCATCGCTTGATCGACTGGCGGGCTGGATCGGTGTCAGTACGCGCCACCTGCGGCGCCTGTTCGAGACGCACCTGGGGGTGGCGCCGCTGGCGGTGGCGCAGGCCAGGCGGCTGATGTTCGCGCGGCAACTGATCGAGGAAACCGCGCTGCCCTTGACCGAAGTCGCGTTCGCCGCCGGCTTCGCCAGCGTACGACGCTTCAATTCCGCGATTGCCGCCGCCTATCACGCCACGCCTGGCGCACTGCGCCGGCCGGCGGCTGCCAAGCCGCCTGGGGCAACTGCCGAAGCCAGGGTTAGCCTGCGTCTGGGCCCGCTGCCGGTCGACGGCTTCGCGGCATTGACCGCGTTTTATCGCGCGCGCGCCTTTACCGGCGTTGAAACAGTCGAGCCCGGGCGCTACGCGCGCACATTGAGTCTCGGTACCCGCAGCGGCAGTTTCCTGGTGCGTCACAACGGCCGCGATCTGATCCTCACAAGCGCGTTCCCGGATAACGCCAGGCTGCCGCTGATCGTGGCAAGGGTCAAGCGCATGTTCGATCTGGGCGCGCCGCTGGCTGCCATCACCAGCCATCTGGCTTGCGATCCCTTGCTGCGGCCGGCGCTGGGCAACATCGCGCCGCGCGTGCCCTGTGCCTGGGATCCCTACGAACTGGCACTGCGCGCGGTGCTCGGGCAGCAGGTGAGCGTGGCGGCCGCGACCACGCTGGCGGCGCGCCTGGTCGAGCGCTTCGGCATCGTGCTCGAAGGCGGCGAGGGTGGGCTGCGATTGTTGTTTCCGCCCCCTGAGGCGATCGCCGCGGCTGCGATCTCGGACCTGACCGGGCTTGGCATCGTGCGTGCGCGCGCCGCCTGTCTGATAGGCCTGGCCCGGCATATCGCGGCGCTGCCTGACTGGCGCCAATCCTATGCCGGACTGGATGCATTCGCGGCCGACTTGACCGCTCTGCCCGGCATCGGTCCTTGGACCGCGCAATACGTGGCGATGCGCGGGTTTGGCGATCCGGACGCGTTTCCGGCCGCCGACCTCGGTTTGCTGCGCGCTGCGCGCTCGCTCGGGCTGGCACAAACCGCAGGTGAGCTGCAGCAGCGCGCCCTGCGCTGGCGGCCATGGCGGGCCTATGCGGCGCAGGCCCTGTGGAACTTCAACCCAAAGGATGCAGCATGAAAACCGAAACCCGGGAACTCCTTTTCGACCGCGTGGCAGCACCGGCCGGCGCGCCGTTTGAAGCATTATTGGTGGTGGTGGACGGCCTGCACCTGTGCGCGCTTGACTTCGCCGGATTCGAGCAACGCATGCACCGCCTGCTGGCGCGCCGCTACCCGGCTTACCGACTGGTCGAGGCTGCCAACCCGGCCGGCGCCACGGATCGTTTGCAGGCCTATCTTGAAGGCGACATCCGTGCCGTCGACGCGTTGCCGGTCAAGACCGGCGGCACCATCTTCCAGGCGGCTGCCTGGCAGGCGCTGCGCCAGATCGCGCCCGGGTCCACCGCGACCTATGGCGAACAGGCGGCGCGCGTTGGCCGGCCGGCCGCGGTGCGGGCGATCGGCGCTGCGAACGGTCAGAATCCCATCGCCGTTGTTTTGCCTTGCCATCGGGTGGTTGGCGCCAATGGCAGCCTGACCGGATATGCCGGCGGGCTCGCCGCCAAGCAATGGTTGTTGCGGCATGAGCTGGCGCATCACTGATGTTCGCGATGGCACCAGCCGCAAGCTCGCCGCAGGTTGACACTGGCTTGCCGGGCCTTTGAGCCGGAGATGCGGATGGGCGCGTCGCGGTGGCCTGCGATAATCGGTTCTCCGGATTCGCAAGGATGCCGTTGGCGCAAGTCCGATCAGCCTTCTACAACCATGGAGAGACCTCGATGAACAGCACGCATTTCCCGCTCCCCGCCCGCTACGACCACGTCGGCAGCTTCCTGCGCCCGGAATATCTGCTCGACGCGCGCGCGCAAAAGGCCAGTGGGCAAATCACCGCGGAACAACTGCGTGCCGTCGAAGACCGAGCGATCACCGAAATCGTCAAGTTCCAGGAAGACGTGGGTCTGAAAAGCGTGACCGATGGCGAGTTTCGCCGTACCTATTTCCATATCGATTTTCTCGACAAGCTGGGAGGGGTAAAAAGCGATATTCCGGTAACCATCATCAAACCCGACGGCACCGAAGAACTGGCGCCGCCGGTGATGCTGGTAACGGGCAAGGTGCGCCACGTGCAGGATATCCAGCGCGCCGATTTCGAGTATCTGCACAGCCAGGTCAGTGCCGGCCACAGCGCCAAGGTGTGCATTCCGTCGCCCACCATGCTGCATTTTCGTGGCGGCCGCGGTGGCATCAGCAAGGCGCATTACCCTGAACTGGATCCGGATTTTTATGACGATGTCGCCCGCGCCTTCGGTGATGAGCTGCAGTCGCTGTCCGCCGCCGGCTGTACCTATGTGCAACTTGACGACACCAATCTCGCCTACCTGTGCGATGAGCGCATGCGCGAAGCCGCGCGCCAGCGCGGCGACGACCCCAACGAGTTGCCGCACCGCTACGCCGGCTTCATCAACAAGGTGGTGGCGTACAAGCCGGCCGGCATGACGCTCGCCATGCACCTGTGTCGCGGCAACTTCAAGAGCACCCATGCGGCCTCGGGCAATTACGAGCCGGTGGCCGAGGCGCTGTTGGCCGAGATGGACCTGGACGCGTATTTTCTGGAATACGACGACGATCGCTCCGGCGATTTCCGGCCCTTGCGCTTTTTGCCCAAGGGCAAGACCGTGGTGCTCGGTCTGGTCACCACCAAATTCGGCCAGATGGAATCGAAGGATGCGCTCAAGCGGCGCATCGATGAAGCCGCCAAATACGCCCCGCTGGATCAGCTGGCGCTGTCGCCGCAGTGCGGTTTTTCCAGCACCGTGCACGGCAACAACATCGCGGTGCAGGCGCAACGCGACAAGCTGCGTCTGGTGATCGAGACCGCGCAGGAAGTGTGGGGCGGCTGAAACAATCCCGATGCGGTGCCGCGCGGCATCGAGCGAAGTCGCGCGGCAAGGGCATCGCATCAGCGTGTGCTTACAAGACCGGTGTCAACCAGTGGGCATGCTGCGTATCCTGGCCTCGCACGCAGGCAAAGAAACGTTGCTGCAGGAGCCTGGTGAGCGGGCCGGGCTGTCCGTTGCCGATGCGCCGCCGGTCGACCTCGATGATCGGCGTGACTTCGGCTGCGGTACCGGTGAAGAACGCCTCATCGGCTATGTAGACCTCGTCGCGCGTAACGCGCCGGGCTTCGATGGCTATGCCTTCTTCGCGTGCCAGGGTGATGATCGAGCGGCGCGTCACTCCGTCAAGCGCCGAGGCGAGTTCAGGTTCGATCAGGCGGCCGTCGCGCACCAGGAAAATGTTCTCGCCCGCGCCCTCGGCTACAAAGCCGTCGGTATCGAGCAGCAAGGCCTCGTCATAGCCATCGGCGCGCGCCTCGCGGTTGGCCAGGATCGAATTGGCATAGGTCGATGCCGATTTTGAGCGGCACATCTGGACGTTGACGTGATGCCGCGCAAAAGACGAGATCTTCACGCGGATGCCCGCTACGAGCGCTTGCGGGCCCAGATAGGTGCCCCATTCCCATGCGGCGATGGCGACATGCACGCTGGCGCCGCTCGGATCGACCCCCATTTTTTCCGACCCCAGGAACACCAGGGGACGGATGTAGCCACTGCTTAGGCCGTTGGCCCGCACCGCCTCGATTTGCGCGTTTTCAAGCCTGGCTTGTGAATACGGAATATCGAGCCCCAGAATGTGCGCGGATTGCATCAAGCGGCGGGTATGGTCGCCAAGCCGGAAGATCGCCGGGCCCGTTGGCGTGGCATAGGCGCGCAGGCCTTCGAAGACGCCAAGGCCGTAATGCAGGGTATGTGTCAGGATATGGATGTTGGCCTCGCGCCAGGGCTTGAGCGCGCCATCGAACCAGATCCAGCCGTCGCGGTCGGACATTTTCATTGCGGTACTCCTGTCATTTGAAAAGGCGTGGGTTCACCGTCAGGTGCCAGGCGGCGAATGTTTTATGCGTTCGTGAGGGCACGGATTGCGCGCGCCTGTCTGCGCCGGGGTAGGCGCCGAGCCGGTCGACGGGCCGGGGTGACGGCTGCCGTTGCAAGCGCATGATCAGCGCCGTGGCCCATGGTCCCCCGACAGCGTGGCGCGCGCAAACGAATAGGCGCACACTCTCGCTTGAATCGCATTCAAGTGAAAATCGGAGTCACGGAAGATCCCGCGGCAATCGATGAGGAGGCAGGGTTGGAAAACCCGACAGACAACGACGCGCGGCCCGAGCGTTTGCTCGCGCAAGACGAAGCGCGCGCCGGTGCTATCTTTGATGCGGCCGCGATTGGCATGGCGTTACGCGCACTGGATGGGCGCTGGCTGCGGGCCAATCGCAAGCTTTGCGCGATCCTCGGTTACACGCATGAGGAGTTGCTGGCGACCACGTCGGCGGCGCTGACGCCGCCGGATGAGCGCGGCCACGCCATCGAATACCACCAGAAGCTGGCGCGCGGAGAGTTGGATTCGTACTGCCGCGAGAAACCTTACCTGCACAAGGATGGCCATGCCGTCTGGGTCGATCTCAGCGTTTCGCTGGTGCGCGACTCAGCGGGCCGACCTGACTATCTCATTTCGGTGATTGTGGACATCAGCGCGCGCAAAGCCGCCGAGGCGAAGGCGCGCGCCGCCGAGGATCGCTTGCGCGCCGGGCTGGAACATCTTGGTGAGATGGTCGTGCTGACCGATGCCGAAGATCGCATTGTCGTCGCCAACCGGCGCTTTGTTGAGTTCAATGCGCAAGTGGCGGCCCATACGGCGCCGGGTTGCCATTACAGCGATCACCTGCGTGCCGGTATCGCGCTGGGCTTGTTCCCCGATGCGGCCGGACGTGAAGAGTCCTGGCTGGCCGAGCGCATGGCGCTGCGCCATCGACCGCACGGTCCGGTCGAACGGCGGCGCCAGGACGGACGCTGGCTGATGGTCGATGATCAGGTGCTACCTGACGGTGGCATCATCAGCTACGGCATCGAGATCACCGAACGCAAGCTGGTGGAAGCGGCGCTGCAAGATGCCAACCAGCGCCTGCGCATGGCCCTGGAATTCTCGCGGGTTGCGCTATGGGATTGCGATGTCGCCAGCGGTAATGTATTCCTGTCCGAAGGCTGGGCCGAAATGCTGGACCAACCCGCGGGTGAAACCCGCACTACCGTGGCAGCCCTGATTACGCAGGTTCATCCGGACGACCTCGCACCTGCCTTGCGGTCACGTGCCGAGTCCTTGAGGGG
>JAYTDE010000119.1:0-1607 GCA_043736195.1 Burkholderiales bacterium
CGCGAGACCGCCTTGCGGCTGCGCCAACTTGAACCGGCGCGCTGGGTACCGATCTGGTTTGTCACCGGCAACGAGGATATAGCGGAGATCGCCGACGCGATTGCCGCCGGCGCGGACGCCTATATTCCCAAACCGGTCAACGTGGCGATTCTCAAGGCGCACTTGTCGAACGCGGCGCGTTACACCGCCATACAGCGCCAGATGAAGGACCAGAACGCCGAACTCAACGCCTACTTCGAGGTCTCCGAGGAGGAAAACCGCGCCGCGCGCGACATGATGAAGCGCCTGTTGCCGATTCAGACCGAGCACGGCGCGGTGCTGCGCACCTGGAATTCGCCGGCGTTCAAGTTCAGTGGCGACATCGTGATGGCCGAACGCTCACCCGACGGTTCGCTCAAAATCCTGCTGGCCGACGGCGTCGGGCACGGCTTGACAGCGGCCTTGAACGTGTTGCCGCTCGGACGCGCCTTCCAGGCCATGGCGCAAAAAGGCTTTGGCCTGCAGGCTCTGGTGACAGAACTCAATCACACTATCCGGCGCGATCTGCCGTCGCATCGTTTCGTGGCTGCGACGCTGATCAGTGTCGATTGCATTGAAGACCGCATCGAAGTATGGAATGGCGGCAATCCGCCATGCCTGATGTTTGACGCCGCCGGGACCATCATCAAGAGCTGGGCCAGCCGGCACCTGCCGCTGGGCGTGCTGCCGAGCGACGAAATCGACCCGCATCCGGAGTTCGAGCCGTTTTGCGCCGACGCGCAGATTTTCGTCTGCTCGGACGGCCTGAGCGAGGCGGCGTGCCATCAGGGCAAACAGTTCGGCGAGAGCGGCGTAAAGGAGGCGGTGGCGGCAATCGCGCCGGAAGAGCGCTTCGAGGCGATCAAGATCGCAGTGGTCGAGCACCTGGCCGGGCACAGTGCCACCGACGACATCACCTACGCGCTGATTGATTGCGCCGCCGAAGTGCGACGCCGCGCGCAACGCGGCCTGGCTGTCACTTTGCCGCAGCAAACCCTCAACACGCATTCACATGCCGCCGCAGGCGACTGGGAGATGCGCCTGCGCATCGGTGCGGAGCGTCTGAAGCATGTCGAGGTGATTCCGATTCTGCAGGAGTTCATGACGCGCTTCGATCCGGCCGGCGCGCTTGACCGCTCGACTTTCGTGGTGCTTAGTGAACTGTTCAACAACGCACTCGAGCACGGCTTGCTCGAGCTGGATTCGCACCTGAAAACCGAGCACAACGGGCCGCAAACCTACGCGCGCGAACGCGAACGCCGCCTGGCGGCACTGGTTGACGGCGTGATCTTCATCGACATCGCGCGCGCCGAAACCGTCGATGGCGTCAAGCTGACCGTCAGGGTCAAGGATAGCGGCAAGGGATTCGATGCCGACGCCTGGCATGTCGACGCCAGCGCATTGTTCCGGCGCAACGATCGCGGCATCAGTCTGGTTGAACAGCTATGCGAATCGGTCGAGTATCGCGAAGGTGGCACCGAAATCGAGGTCACGCGCATGCTGCCGGTGGCGCTGTCGATGCACTAGGCGGCGCGCTGTGAGACCTCGACAGGACGATTGATCGGTCGGCAGGTGTCAAGCAGCAAGTG
>JAYTDE010000120.1:0-1688 GCA_043736195.1 Burkholderiales bacterium
CAATAACATCGCGGTCACCAATTCGGGCATGAATGCGCTGATGCTGTGCTTCCAGGCACTGATCGCGCCCGGCGACCGCGTGGTTACGGTCACGCCCCTGTGGCCCAACCTGGTCGAGGGGCCGAAAATCCTCGGGGCGCAGGTGGCGGCGGTGCCGCTCGCATTCGACCGGCAGCAAGGCTGGCGGCTTGACCTCGACCAGCTTCTCGCCGCCCTCACGCCCGATACCCGGGTGCTGATCATCAATTCGCCCAACAACCCCACCGGCTGTACCCTGACCTGCGCGGAGCAACAGGCGATTCTCGAGCGCTGCCGCGCGCGCGGCATCTGGATCCTGGCCGACGACGCCTACGATCGCCTGTACTACGGCGCCACGCCCGGCGCCGTGGCACCTTCGTTTCTGGATATCGCCGCGCCGGAAGACCGCGTGGTCAGCGCCAACACATTTTCGAAATCCTGGCTGATGACCGGCTGGCGCCTGGGCTGGATCACCGCGCCCGCCGCGCTCATGGCCGACATCGGCAAGATCATCGAATACAACACCTCGTGCGCGCAGGTGTTCGTGCAGCGTGCGGGGGTGGTCGCGGTCACGCAGGGCGAATCCGTCACGCTGGGCTTCGCCGCCCGGCTGGCGCACGCGCGCGACTTCCTGCATCGTGAACTCATGGCGATCGAGGGCATCGAGGCGGTCGCGCCGCCCGGCGCGATGTATGCGTTTTTTCGCGTGCGCGGCATCACCGACAGCCTGGCATTATGCAAGCGCCTGGTGCGCGATCACGGCCTGGGCCTGGCGCCAGGCATAGCCTTCGGGCCGGAAGGCGAAGGCTGTGTGCGCTGGTGCTTCGCCGCCAATGATGAGACGCTCGCTGAAGGCGTGCGGCGCCTGCGCCGGGGGCTTGCCGCATGACGGCCAAGTCGATCGATTTCTATTTCGATTTCATCTCGCCCTTCGGGTATTTCGCCGCGCTCGAGATCGATCAACTGTGCGCCCGCCATGGACGCGAAACCGCATGGCATTCGATGCTGCTGGGCGTATCGGTGATGAAGGTGATGGGCCTCAAACCCCTGCTCGATACGCCGCTCAAGGGCGACTACATTCGCCGCGAATTCGCGCGCGGCGTGCGCCGCCGCGGGCTCACGCTCAAGCGCCAGCCGGGCGACCCGATGATGGACCCGCGCCCCTGCGGCCGCGCGTTTCACTGGGTCAAGCAGCATCAGCCGGGGCGCGAGAAAGCACTGGCAAGACAGCTGTTGCATGCGTACTGGGTCGACGGTCTCGATCTTGGTTCTTCCGCAGCCGCCGCACAGGCCGCCGCTGGCGCTGGGTTCGATGCCGCTGCCTTGCAGGCGGCAATTGACAGTGCGGAAGCCGGCGTATTACTGCGCGCCGCCGTCGATGCCTCTCTCAAGCGCGGTGTGTTCGGCTCGCCCACGGTGATCGTCGATGGCGAACCGTTCTGGGGAGTGGAAACCTTTAGCCAGGTCGATGCCTGGCTCGCGACGGGTGGTTGGTAAAGCGCGCATCAATCGACGCCTGCCGCAGATGTTGGCGCGGTTCTGGCTTGCTTAAAGGCTGTCCGCTGCCACGAACCGGCGATTGAGGTCGGTTTTCCGTGCTTGTCGCGGCTTCGTTGCGCGCTTGTAGCGGTAATTGAATGCCTGCTGGAATCCAATTCCGCTGACAAGTG
>JAYTDE010000121.1:0-2269 GCA_043736195.1 Burkholderiales bacterium
TCGCCTCTCCGCGCGCGCGCGTGATCCGGCAGTTCGGCGCGGCCGAAAAGGGCGTGCGTTTCTTAGTCGACATGCGGGTTGACGTACTTGCACGCCTGCGCCAGGCGCCGGAACTACAAGCGCTGGAAGCCGAACTGGCCGAACAATTGGCGATCTGGTTCGATGTCGGCTTTCTTGAGCTGCGACGCATCGGCTGGGAGTCGCCGGCGCACATTCTTGAAAAACTGATGGTCTATGAGGCAGTGCACGAAATCAGCTCGTGGGCTGATATGAAGAACCGGCTCGACCGCGATCGCCGTGTCTACGCGTTTTTTCATCCGCGCTTGAAGGATGAACCGCTGGTGTTCGTGGAAGTGGCCTTGACCGAGGATATCGCCGGCAATGTGCAGGTGCTGCTCGATCAGGCGGCACCGGTCTTCGATACAAAACGCGCCAGGGCGGCGATGTTCTATTCGATCTCCAGCACGCAGGCCGGCCTGCGCGGCATTTCCTTCGGCAATTTTCTGTTGAAACGGGTCGTCGAGGATTTGCAGCGCGACTTTCCCAAGCTGCAGCATTTTTCGACGCTCTCGCCGATGCCGGGCTTCGCCGCCTGGCTCAAGGCGGCCGAGAACGTGCCAGTGCCCTTGAGCGAGGCGCTGACCAAGCCGCTTTGGCATCAGGACAGCGGCCTGGCGGGCGCGCTGCGTGCCCCCTTGATGAGCCTGGCGGCCTTGTACCTGACCGAAGCCAAGCAGGCGCCAGCGGGCCGGCCTGGTGTCGGGCCGGCCGCGCCGCTGGACCCGGTGGCGCGCTTTCACCTGGGCAATGGCGCGCGTGCCGAACGCCTGCAGTGGCTGGCCGATGGCTCGGCCCGCGGGCTCGCCCAGTCGTTCGGGATGATGGTCAATTATTACTACGATCTTGAAGAGATCGAGACCAACATCAATCGATTCGATGCCGAAGGGCATGTGGCCGCCGGACCGCGCCTGGCGCGCCTGGCGCGGATTGCCACACGCATGCGCGAGGAAGCCGCGGCGAAGCGTTAGAATCGCGCGCTCGTTGCGCACTGCGTCAGTACACGCGCTTCTTTTTATTCGTTTCCCACAACAGTTTCTGGAGACAGTATTCATGCTTTCACGTCGTGATTTCGTCATCAGCGCCGCCGCGGCGGGCGCTCTTTCGGCCGCTGGCATCGCGATCGGGCAGGGCGTATGGCCGAGCAAGCCGGTGCGCGTGATCAATCCGTTCCCGGCCGGCGGCGGCACCGATGCGTTCCTGCGGCCGGTCGCGGCGCGGCTCTCGCAGATCATGGGGCAGCAATTCACGGTCGAAAACCTGGGTGGTGCCGGTGGCACGGTGGGCGCTGCGGCAGCGGCCAAGGCGGCGCCGGACGGTTACACCTTGTTTTGCGGCGCGGTGCATCACACCATTGCCGAATCGCTCTACACGCGCCTGCCCTACAACATCGAACGCGATTTCGTACCCATCACGGTGCTTGCCTACGTACCCAATGTCGTGGTGGTGCACCCGAAATACACCGAGATCAACACGCTGGCCGACTTTCTGGCATTCGCACGCAAGAATCCGGGCAAACTCAACTTCGGTTCCGCCGGCAACGGCACCTCGCATCACCTGACGGTTGAACTCTTCAAGCAGATGACCAAGACCTTCATGACTCACATTCCGTATCGCGGCGCCGGGCCGATGATGCAGGACCTGCTGGCCGGTTCAGTGGATTTCGCCTTCGACGGCATGGGCACCTCGGCGGCGCAGATCAAGGGCGGCAAGCTGAAGGCACTGGCGGTGACCTCGGCCCAACGGGTACCGGCGTTTCCAAATGTACCGACCATGGATGAGTCGGGCATCAAGGGTTACCAGGCGACCACCTGGTATGGCTTGTGGGCGGTCAAGGGCACGCCGCCAGACGTCATCTCGCGCACCCAGCAGGAAGTGGCCAAGGTGATGCAGGAGGCGCCGATCAAGGAATTCTGGTTCAATCAGGGGGCCGAAGCCGGCGGCAACACGCCGGCTGACTTCAGCAGATTCATTCGCGCCGAGATCGAAAAATGGGCGGTGGTGGTCAAGGCCTCGGGCGCCAAGATCGACCTTTGATGAGCGCAAAAGCGCCGGTAGCGATCCGGGTCGACGGACGCATCGCCACGGTTGTAATCACGACTTCTGGCAAGCTCAACGCACTGTCGGTAGCTGCCTGGGAAGCTGTGCAGGCGGCGTTCGCCGAACTGGGCTCGAGCAAGTCGGTGCGCGCCATCGTGCTGCGCGGTTCCGG
>JAYTDE010000122.1:0-4504 GCA_043736195.1 Burkholderiales bacterium
GGCATGACGCTCTACACCGGCATCGAGCCCGAGTTTTTCCTGTTGAAGCGCGGCGCCGATGGTGCGCTGGCGCCGGTGGACGCAACCGACAATCTCGACAAGCCCTGCTATGACTACAAGGGCCTGTCGCGCCAGGCCGAGTTCCTGACGCGCGTGGTCGACGGCGGCCGCACCGGTGGGCTCGATATCTACCAGATCGACCATGAAGACGGCAATGGCCAGTTCGAAGTGAACTTCACCTATGCCGATGCGATGAGATCGGCCGACAACCTGATTTTCTTCAAGATGGCGGCCAGCGAGATCGCGCATCAGATGGGCATGGTCGCCACCTTCATGCCCAAGCCGTTTTCCGACCGCACCGGCACCGGCGCGCATTTCCATATTTCGCTGGGCGACAAGAAGACAAAAAACTTGTTTTTCGACGCGCGCGACAAGCATGGCCTGGGCCTGTCGCAAATGGGCTACTGGTTCACCGGCGGCATCCTGGCGCATGCGCGTGCGCTGGCGGCGATTTGCGCGCCGACGGTCAATTCCTACAAGCGCCTGGTGGTGGGGCGCGCCTTGTCGGGTTCGACCTGGGCGCCGGCCTATGTGAGTTACGGCGACAACAACCGCACCGCCTGCGTGCGCATACCCTACGGTCGCCTGGAGTTCCGCATGCCCGACGGCGGCTGCAACCCGTATCTGGCGACCGCCGCGATCCTGGCGGCCGGCATGGACGGGGTAGCGCGCAAGCTCGATCCAGGCGCGCCCAACAACGAGAACATGTACACCTGGTCGCCGGAGAAATTGAAGCAGAGCGGCATCGAACTGCTGCCGCAAAACCTGGGTGAGGCGATTCAAGCGCTCGAGGGCGACAGCGTGATTCGCGCCGCGCTCGGGTCCAACTTGTTCGACGAGTTCGTAGCCTTGAAGCGCATGGAATGGATCGAGTATTCGCGCCACGTGTCGGCATGGGAACAGTCGCGCTATCTGGAATTTTTCTAAAAGCCGCTGCAAAGGAAACACACATGTGTGGAATCGTGGGATTGCTGTTGAAGAAGCCGGCCTTGCGGCCGCGACTGGGCGAACTGATGCTGCCGATGCTGATCGGCATGACCGAGCGCGGGCCCGATTCGGCCGGCATGGCGGTCTTCACCGAACCGGTGGCCGATGGTCGCTGCAAGCTCTCCCTCTATTCGGGCGGCGGTGCGGCGGGTGCGCGCTTCGACTGGGCCGCGCTGGAGGCACGCCTGCGTGCAGGCTGCGATCCGCTGGCGCGCCTGTCGGCGAAAGCCAATCACGCGGTATTGACGATTGCCAAACCGGTGGCCGAGGTCAAGGCCTGGTTGAAGGACCATGCCCCTGGCGTCCAGGTACTGTCCTCCGGTCACGCGATCGATCTGTACAAGGACGTGGGCCTGCCGGCCGACATCGCGCGGCGCTACGCTTTCGATACCCTCAGCGGCACCCACCTGGTCGGCCACACCCGCATGGCCACCGAATCGGCGGTGACGGTGGAGAACGCTCATCCCTACACCGCCGGGCTCGACTGGTGCCTGGTGCACAACGGCTCGCTCTCAAACCCGTACCAGTTGCGGCGCGAACTGGAACCGCTGGGCATCGAGTTCGACGGCGACTGCGATACCGAGGCGGCCTGCCGTTATCTCGAATGGCGCATGCGCGAGGGCGACGACCTGGAAGCGGCGTTGCACAAGGGCTTCGAGGTGTTCGACGGTTTCTTCACCTTCCTGATGGGCACGCATGACAAGCTGGCGCTGGTGCGCGACCCCTTCGCCTGCAAGCCGGCGATCGTCGCCGAGACTGACGACTACGTGGCGATCGCCTCCGAATTCCGTTCGCTGGCGCATCTGCCGGACGTGAAGCACGCGCAATTGTTCGAGCCCAAGCCCGAGCATATCTACTCGTGGAGTATCTAAAGATGAAGGCAGAGACACCCGATTCGGTGGTGTTCGACCTGGCGCGCCAGACCGTGCGCGAGTTGAACCAGTTTTTGCACGGCGATTTGGCCGGGGTCAAGCGGGTGCTGGTGGACAACCCGGATGGCGCGCATTCGATCGCGGTGGGCGTCAATGCGCCGGTGGCGATCGCGATTGACGGCCATGCCGGCTATTACGCGGCGGGCATGAACCAGCATGCGATGGTGGCCATCGCCGGCAATGCCGGGCCGGGGGTGGCCGAGAACATGATGTCGGGCGAGGTGCGGGTCAAGGGCTTTGCCAGCGTGTCGGCCGGCGCCTCGGCGCACGGCGGCCTGCTGGTGATCGAGGGTGATGCGGGCCTGCGCTGCGGCATTTCCCTCAAAGGTGCCGACATCGTGGTGGGTGGCGATGTCGGCGCCTTCTCCGCCTTCATGGCGCAGGCCGGGCGCATCGTGGTGTGCGGCGACGCCGCCGAGAACCTGGGGGATTCGCTGTATGAGGCGGTGCTGTATGTGCGTGGCGAGGTCAAGTCGCTGGGCGCCGACGCGCAGTTCGAGCCGATGAGCGAGGCCGATTTTCGCGCGGTCGAAATGCTGCTCACAAGCGCCGGTTTCAGCCACGACCCGAAATCATTCAAGCGCATCGCCTCGGCGAAGCAGTTGTATCACTGGAATGCCGACGCCAATCAGGAATACTGAAAATGAATCTCAAGGACATCCCGGTGCGCTCTCTGTCCCGTGAGGAGAGTGCGACCTTCGACCGCAAGACCATCGACTACATCCAGCGCGCCGCTGCCAGCGGCCTCTACGAGATTCGCGGCTTGGGCGCCAAGCGCGCCATGCCGCATTTCGACGATCTGTTGTTTCTCGGCGCATCGCTGTCGCGCTACCCGCTCGAAGGCTATCGCGAGAAATGCAGCAGCAAGACCGTGCTGGGCACGCGCTTTGCGAAAAAGCCGGTGCAGCTCGAAATGCCGATCACCATCGCCGGCATGAGCTTTGGCGCCCTGTCGGCCAATGTGAAGGAAGCGCTGGGGCGCGCCGCCACCGCGGTCGGCACCTCGACTACCACCGGCGACGGCGGCATGACCGAGGAGGAGCGGCGTTCCTCCAAGACGCTCATCTACCAATGCCTGCCGTCGCGCTACGGCTTCAATCCGGATGATGTGCGGCGTGCGGACGCGATCGAAGTGGTGATCGGACAGGGCGCCAAGCCCGGCGGCGGCGGCATGCTGCTGGGCCAGAAGATCAACCCGCGCGTGGCGAGAATGCGCGTGCTGCCGGAGGGCGTGGACCAGCGTTCGGCGGCGCGCCATCCCGACTGGACCGGGCCGGACGACCTGACCATCAAGATCATCGAGCTGCGCGAGATCACCGACTGGCAGGTGCCGATTTTCGTGAAGATCGGCGCCACGCGGGTGTTCAACGATGTCAAGCTGGCGGTGCATTCGGGCGCCGACGTGGTGGTGGTCGATGGCATGCAGGGCGGCACTGCGGCCACCCAAACCACCTTCATCGAGAACGTCGGCATTCCCACCCTGGCGGCGGTGCGCCAGGCGGTCGAGGCGCTTGAAGACCTGAACATGAAGGGCCGTGTGCAACTGGTGGTGTCGGGCGGAATTCGCAGCGGGGCGGACGTGGCCAAGGCGCTGGCCATGGGGGCGGACGCAGTCTCGATCGGCCAGGGCGTGCTGTTCGCACTGGGCTGCAACTCGGACACCTACATTTCGCACGGCCAACACGTCGATGCGACGGCCGACTACGCGGCGCTGGGCGTGACGCCGGGCCATTGCCACCACTGTCATACCGGGCGCTGCCCGGTCGGGGTGACTACTCAGGATGCGCTGCTGGAGCAGCGCCTGACGCCGGATGTCGGCGCGCAGCGGGTGAAGAATTACCTGAAAACCCTCAACATGGAACTGACCACCATCGCGCGCGCCTGCGGCAAGCAGAACGTGCACCATCTGGAGCGCGAGGATCTGGTGGCGCTGACCGTCGAGGCGGCGGCGATGGCGGGGGTGCCGCTGGCCGGTACCAGCTGGGTTCCCGGGCGCATGTAGCTCTTGCCATAGGCATCATTCAATCTTCGAACGGAGCGCATCAAATGGACATGATTCTTCGCAAAGCGATTCTTGCCGGGCAGGCCACGCCGGTCGATATTGGATTCGATGGCGGCAAGATCGCGGCGATCGGGCCGGACCTGGCCGCCTCGGGCCGCGAGCTCGATCTGGGCGGCCGCATGGTGATACCGCCGTTTTGCGAGACCCATATCCACCTCGACAAATCCTGCATCCTCAATCGCTGCGTCAGCGAAAAGGGCACGCTCGAGGAAGCCATCGCCCAAGTCGCGGCGCAGAAGAAATCCTTCACCCCGGAGGATGTCTACGAACGCGCCTGTCGCACCCTGACCAAGGCGGTATCGCACGGCACGATGCACATGCGGACACATTTGGAAGTGGATCCGGTGATCGGTCTGATCAGCCTGGAAGGGGTGCTGGCGGCGATCGACAAGTTCAAGTGGGCGATCGATGTCGAGATCTGCGTGTTCCCGCAGGAAGGCCTGACCAACAATCCCGGTACCGA
>JAYTDE010000123.1:0-2155 GCA_043736195.1 Burkholderiales bacterium
GCTGCAAAAGGCGCAGCGCCAGCTTTTGGTTGACCACGTTGTCTTCGGCGAGGAGGATGCGCAAGGGATGGCGCTCGGCCATGCCGGCATCCATGCGCGGTTTTGCCGCTGCGGCCGCCGGCTTGGGCGCGGCATCCCCGCCGAGCAGGCCGACCAGGGTGTCAAACAGGCTGCTCTGGCGCAGAGGTTTGGCGAGCGTGGCGGCAAACACGCTGTCGCTGGCTTCCTTGCGCCCCAGCGATGAAAAAAGCACCAGCGGGAGCGTATGCCCGGCTGCACGGATGGCCTGGGCCAGCATGGCGCCATCCATGCCCGGCATGTGCATGTCCACGATACCCAAGTCGTAGGGCCCGGCCTTGAGCATTTCCAGGGCCTGCGCCGGGAACTCGGTGTCGTTGACCACCATGCCCCACTTGGCCGTTTGCAAGGCCAGGATGCGCCGGTTGGTGGCGTTGTCGTCGACCACCAGGATGCGCTTGCCCGCCAGCTGCGGCTGCTGGCCGATAAAGTCGCGCCGCGCGCCCTGCGGCAGTTCGGCCGGCAGCGCGCGCATGGTGAAGTGGAAGCTGCTGCCCTGGCCCGGCCCGGCGCTCTCCGCCCACATGTTGCCGCCCATCAGTTCGGCCAGCAGCTTGGAAATCGCCAACCCCAGGCCGGTGCCGCCGTACTTGCGCGTAGTGCCGCTGTCGGCCTGGCTGAATTTCTGGAACAGGCGCGACAGGCCTGCTTCCGATAGGCCGATGCCGGTGTCGCACACGGTGAAGTGCAGCAGGTGGCCGGATTCGGCCTTCTCGAGGCGCACCGTCAGCACCACCTCGCCGGCTTCGGTGAACTTGACCGAGTTACTCAGAAGGTTGAGCAGGATTTGCCGCAGCCGCGTGACGTCGCCGTTGAGCGCCGCCGGCACCTCGCCTTCGAACTGGTAGGCGATGTCCAGGTGCTTCTCCGCCGCGCGGCCGCCGATCAGGTCGAGCGCCGACTCCACACATTCGCGCAGGTCGAACGGATGCGCCTCGATATCCATGCGTTTAGCCTCGATCTTGGAGAAGTCGAGGATGTCGTTGATGATCGTCAGCAGCGAATCACCGCTGTCGCGGATGGTGGTGGCGAAGTCGCGCTGGTCCTCCGTAAGCTGGGTATCGAGCAGCAGGCCGCTCATTCCGATCACAGCGTTCATCGGCGTGCGGATCTCGTGGCTCATGGTGGCCAGGAACGCGCTCTTGGCCTCGTTGGCGGCTTCGGCCTGGGCACGGGCGACTTCCGCTTGCTTGCGGGCTTCCTGCGTTTCGTTGAACAGGCGCACGTTCTCGATCGCAATCGCCGCCTGGTTGGCAAAGGTCACCAGCAATGCGATCTGCCGCTCGTCGAACGGCCGCACCTCCTTGCGATAGATCGCCAATGCGCCCACCAGCCTGTCTTCCTTGATCATCGGAACGCCAAGCCAGGTGCGTGCCCCGCCGACATCCACGGTCTCCCGTGCGGTGATGTCGCCGGCCAGATACGCGGCGCCAAGACGCGCATCGTGCGTATGCACGACCGCACGGGTGGTTACGATGCGGCCCAGGCCCGACATCGGTCCGGCCGCGATCGGCTTCTTGCGCACGGCCGCGAACGCCGCGTCCGGAATGCGCGCTGCCAGCGGGTTGAACAAAGTTCCGTCGTATTGGAATAGCGTGCCCGTTTCCGCATCGCAGAGCTGCGTCGCCTTCAGCAGAATTTCGTCGAATACCGGGCGCGCATCGGTCGGCGATTTCGAGATGACACTCAGGATCTCCGCTGTCGCCGTCTGGCGCTGCAGCGCCTCCTGGGTCTCGTTGAACATGCGCGCGTTCTGGATCGCAATCACCGCCTGGTCGGCGAAGGTGCGCAGCAGGCTCAACTCCTTGTCGTTGAAGGTGACGTTCGGCTCGCGCGTGACGTTGATCATGCCGATCGCATTGCCGTTCCACATCATCGGCGTGAGCACGATCGAGAAGTTGCCGATAGTCTCACCCAACTTGCGCAGGCTGGGTGGTGCCTGCGGGTCGTTCATCACATCGGCGATGTAGATCTGTCGCCGCTCCTTGATGACGATCAAGCCCGAGGTCTGCTCCAATGGCTGCGGATACATCGCTGCAACCACGGCGCTTTGCGGGCCGCTGGCAGCGGCATAGTG
>JAYTDE010000124.1:0-2310 GCA_043736195.1 Burkholderiales bacterium
GCCGGTGAAAGAAGCGATGATCGACTGGTGGGGGCCGATCATCCATGAGTACTACGGCGCCACCGAGGGCCTGGGCTTCACCGCCTGCGACAGTGCCGAATGGCTGGCGCATCGCGGCACCGTCGGGCGCGTGCTGCTGGGCGAACTGCATGTGCTGGACGACGCCATGGTCCCCTGCGGCCCCGGTATTCCTGGCACCATCTGGTTCAAGACCGCTTCCCCATTCGTCTATTTCAACGACCCGGCCCGCACCGCCGAGACGCGCTCCGTCGACGGCAGCATGAGCACGGTGGGCGATGTCGGCTATGTCGACGACGACAACTTCCTCTACCTCACCGACCGCGCCACCTTCATGATCATTTCCGGCGGCGTCAACATCTACCCGCAGGAATGCGAAAACTTGCTCATCACCCATCCCAAGGTGATGGATGCCGCGGTGTTCGGTGTGCCCGATGCCGATCTGGGCGAAGAGGTCAAGGCGGTGGTGCAGGTGGTGCCCGGCGTGACGCCGGGGCTGGCGCTGGCTGACGAGCTGATCGCCTTTTGCCGGGCGCATCTGGCTTCGCTCAAATGTCCGCGTTCGGTCGACTTCGAAGTCGAGCTGCCGCGCCTGCCGACTGGCAAGCTTTACAAACGCGTACTGCGCGACCGCTATTGGGCCGGGCACAAGTCACGCATCGTTTGAAACGTATGGAACCTGGGCGGAGTCAGGCATGAAATGGAGAATCGGCGAGGTCACGGTCACCAAGATCGTCGAGCTCGAATTCACCGGCGGCACACGCTTCATCCTGCCGCAAGCAACGCGCGAGGCGGTGCGCGACCTGCACTGGCTCAAACCCCATTTCATGAACGATGAAGGGCAGCTCATCATGAGCGTGCATGCGCTGGTGGTGGAAACCCCCTCGCGCCGCATCGTGGTGGATACCTGCATCGGCAACGACAAGAGCGGACGCCAGGCGCCGCACTGGAACAACATGCAGGGCCCGTTCCTGGCCGACCTGGCCGCCGCCGGCTTCGCTCGGGAATCGATCGATACGGTGTTGTGCACCCACCTGCATGTCGACCACGTCGGCTGGAACACCATGCTGGTCGATGGCCGCTGGGTGGCGACGTTTCCGAACGCGCGTTACCTGATGGCGAAAAGCGAATTCGACTACTGGCGCGCCGGCCCGGAAGGCCAGGGCCAGACGCAGATCTTCGCCGACTCGGTGCAGCCGGTATTCGATGCCGGCCTGGTGGACCTGGTCGATACCGACCACCGGATTTGCGACGAGGTGCGGCTGCTACCCACCCTGGGCCACACGCCGGGGCATGTCAGCGTCGCCATCGAATCCGCCGGCATGCGCTCGCTCATCACCGGCGACTTCGTGCACCACCCGTGCCAGATGGCGCATCCGGAGTGGGCCTCGTCCGCTGACTACGATGCCGCTGCTTCCACCCGCACGCGCCACACCATGTTCGAAGCACTGGCAGACAAGCCCACGCTTGTGATCGGCACGCATTTCGCGGGCGCCACCGCAGGCCGGGTGGTGCGCGACGGCGACGCCTGGCGATTTGTCACCTGAACCACATTTGCCACGTAGCTTAGTATTGCCATGCGCCGGGCCTGCGCCGGATACCAATAAAAGGAGACCCCATGATGTTCAAGCGCCATGCACTGCTGTTCGCCGCCTTTGCCACCGTGTTCGCCGCACCCGCGCAAAGCCAGGCCTGGCCGGCCAAGGCGATCCGCATCGTCGTCCCGTTCGCCGCCGGCGGCACTTCCGACATTCTGGCGCGCGCCATCGGCCCCAAGCTCACCGAGGCCTGGGGTCAACCAGTGGTGATCGAAACCCGTGCCGGCGCCAACGGCAATGTCGGCGCGGACTTCGTGGCCAAGTCGGCGCCGGATGGCTATACGCTGCTGCTGCTCGACGTCGGCGCCCTGTCGATCAACCCCAGCGTGTATCCGAACATGCCGTTTGATCCAGTCAAGGATTTCGCGCCGGTCAGCATGATTTCATATTCACCGCATGTGCTCGGGGTGCATCCATCACTGCCGGTGAACAACGTCCGCGAACTGATCGACTTCGCAAAGGCCAATCCCGGCAAGCTCAATTTCGCGGTCTCGGGCACCGGCGGCGCGCCGCACCTGGCGGGTATCGAGTTCGCGCAGCGCACCGGCATCAGCTGGGCCTACATTCCCTACAAGGGCGGCTCGGCCGCGGTGGCGGATGTGGCCGGCGGCCAGGCGAACGTGATCATGAACGGCATGCTGGCCACCTACCCGACGGTCAAGTCCGGGCGCATCCGCGGGCTGGCGGTGGCCAG
>JAYTDE010000125.1:0-3278 GCA_043736195.1 Burkholderiales bacterium
GGTGTGATTCCTCTGCAACGCGAAATCGACACACCGGAAGGGCCGCGCACCGCGAAATTCCAGCGCCTGCAGTTCGCCCCCGACGACTCGCCCGAGGGCTACATCCAGGTGGCACGCCATCTCACGCCGCAATACATCTACCAAGCGCGCTACACCGCGCATGCCAATGGCTGCACCCTGTTGTCGGACACCATCCTGGTGGCCGATGATGTGGAGCGCTTTGCCGCCAAGTACGGCATCTACCTGGCTGCCACACCAGTGCGCGACGGCGAAGCCTGGCGTTTCAGCTTCGCATTGGGTGGCCGCCTGACCCTGGTGTCCTGGCGCGATATCGATCGTTGGTTGCCCGGTAGCCTGCTGCCGCCATTGCCGTGCATCGCGGGCGTGGTTTTTCGCGTACCAGACCTGGTTGCGCAACGCGCGCGTCTGCAAAGCGCCGGCTTCACCGTGCGCACAGCCGGAAGCCGCGTGCTGGTGCCGGCCGAAGAGGCCTGCGGTGTCGCGGTGCTGTTCGAAGCATGAGCACGCTGCCCGCATTGCCGGAACTGCAACTGATCGCGGTCGATCCGCAAGCCCCCGGCATGGAAGGCGCGCGCATGAGTTTCATGCAGGCCGGCAGCGGCCCGGACGCGGTGTTCTTGCTGCACGGCATCGGGTCGAATAGCGCCGGCTGGCGCTTCATGTTCGAGGCCCTGCGTGCCGACTTTCGGGTGATCGCTTGGAATGCGCCGGGCTATTACCTCAGCGATCATTTGCGCAATGAGGCGCCGAGCAACTGGCAGTACGCCGACGCACTCGCGGCACTACTGGAGGCATTGGGCATTGAAGCCGCGCACGTGGCCGGCAGTTTCTGCGGCTCGATGGTGGGCGCGTCTTTCGCCGCACGGCATCCGGCGCGGGTGCGGCGCTTGGCGCTTCTAGGCGCGTCGCGCGGACAGAAATGGCTGCCGCTGGAACAACGATCGCGGCGGCTGGCGCTGCGCGATGCCACCGCGCATGAAGGCGCGGTGGCGATGAGCGAAAAGCGCTGGCGCGTATTGCTGGGGCCGAATGCGGACGACACCGCGATCCGCCTGACCCGCGAGGTACTGATGGCGACCCATCCGCGCGGGCTCAAGCAAGCCGCGCGCGCCAGCGATTCGACCGATGTTTGCGAGTTCGCTGCCGGCATCGCCGCGCCCACGCTTGTGATCACAGGCGACTGCGACCAGGTCAACCCGCCCGCCATCGGCCAGGCGATCGCGGCGGCGATTCCCGGCAGCCGGATCGAGATCCTGCCTGGCATCGGTCACCTGCCCAAGCTCGAAGCACCGGTGGCCACCGCGCGGCTGCTGCGCGACCATTTCGGCGCCTGATTACGACACCAAGCCCCCACTACGGAGTACCCCCATGAAAATGTTCGCATGGCTCGGCGCGATCTGCCTCTTCACTCAAACGTTTGTGATGCCGGTCGCGGCACAGGAGTTCCCGGCGCGCACCGTGCGCATCGTGGTGCCTTACCCGCCCGGCGGCGGTGTCGATGGCCTGGCACGGCCGCTGGCCGAGCGCCTTTCGCGACTCTGGAACCAGCCGGTGGTGATCGAAAACAAGGCCGGCGGCGCCACCATGATCGGCGGTGACGCGGTGGCCAAGGCGGCGCCTGATGGTCATACCCTGCTTCTGACCAGCGATTCGTCGATCACCAGCAATCCGCACCTTTACCAGAAAATGCCGTTCGATCCGATCCGCGATCTGGCGCCGGTGACGCAACTGATCGACCTGCATCAGATGGTGGTGGCGCATCCCTCGGTTGCCGCCAATACCCTGCAGGAACTGGTGGCCCTGGCACGCAGCAAACCCGGCGCACTCAACTACGGCTCGTATGGCGGCGGTAGCCAGCCGCATCTGCTGTTCGAGGCGCTCAAGGCACAAACCGGGGTGCAGGTCGCGCACATTCCCTACAAGGGCATCGCGCCTGCACTCACCGCGGCGATTGCCGGCGAAGTCCAGCTCACGCTCGGCGGTGCCGCCACCACCCGCGGCCATTTCCAGAGCGGGCGCCTGAAGCCGCTGGCGATCGCGCGCCAGGAGCGCTTAGCCCTGTATCCCGAGGTTCCAACCTTGCGCGAAGCGGGCTTTCCGGACATCGACCCGCGCCCCTGGTTCGGCGTTTTCGCGCCAGCAGCGACACCGCGTGGTGTGGTGGAGCGAATCCGCCGCGACATCGCCAATGTGCTGGCGGAACCGGAATTTCGTGAACGCGAAATCATCGGCAAGGGCTATACCGGCGTCGGCAGCACGCCTGACGAGTTCGCGGCTTTTGTGCGCGGCGACCTTGACTACAAGGGCAAGCTGATCCGCGTATCCGGCGCCAAGGCAGAGTAGTCCGGCGCCGATCCCAGGCGGCCACGCGTGGGCGCGGCCATGCGGGACGCCGCGCTCAGGCGAGGCCGCGCGCGATCAGCGAGATGCCGCTTGCGATCAGCATCGCGGCGATGACGCGCATCAGCGTGTCGCGCGAAAACATCTTGAAGGCCCGGCCGCCCAGCCAGAAGCCGGCCATCGAGGCCGGCAATGCGGCCAGCGCCCACAGCCAGGGCTTGGCCGACATCAACAAGCCGGTCGCCACGAAGGCGCACACTCGCAAGGTGATGCTGAAGATGGTGCAAATGCCCAGCGTGGCGCGGAACTGCGCATTCGACAGGCCGCGCCGCGAAAGGTAAATCGCGTAAGGCGGTCCGCCGGCGCCGAACAGGGTGCCGGTGATGCCGCCGGCAGCCCCGGCCAGCGGCGCCCAGCGCCGGCTCACCGTGCCCACCGCAGCCCCGCGCGTCAGGTTCACCAGCGCCACCGCCAGCACGAAGGTGCCCAGTGCCACCATCGCCACCGCGCGCGGCAACTTGATCAGGAGCGTCAGGCCGATCACGGTGCCCACCACGATCATCGGCAACAGGCGCTTCCACTCGTCGGTGACCGCCGCGGCGCGATTCTCCAGGCCGATGCGCCAGGCATTGGTGCAATCGAGCAGCGAGAACATCGCCAGCGCGAACGGCAGCGGCACCAGGTGGGTGGCCAATGGAATGGTCAGCAGCGCCGAGCCGAAGCCGGTGACGCCGAAGATGAACGAGCCGCCGAACGCAAGCAGCGCCAGGCTGGCAAGGGTGGCGTAGTCTGCCGCGGTCAATTCGGCTGCGGCCCGTCGTAGCCCTCGACGATGACCACGTCGCCCTTCGATACCGGCGTGCGCAATTTGATGGCCGCCTGATACTCGGGCGACTTGTAGCAATCGAGCGCCGCCT
>JAYTDE010000126.1:0-7195 GCA_043736195.1 Burkholderiales bacterium
GTCGCAGGCGAGTTCGTAGTTGGTGGTCAGCACCGCCAGCCGGAAACCGCGCCGAATGAACGGTGCCGTCAGCTGTTCCCCTTGTGCGCGCACCACCCCGGCGCGTACGCCTAAGCGTTCGATATTGACCTGGCTCGCGCCATTGGCATGGCCGCGCGCGGCGAAGCCCATCCAGCGCACATACCCTGACAGCACCACCGCGATCTCGGTGGCGCGCAGGTCGGTGCGTGCGGCGTTGCTGCCGACGATCCAGTCGCAACCCGGGTCGCCGGCATGCGGCTGCCGACCGAATTCGACTACGAATACGAAGGCATGGGTATGTGGTGCGTGCGCTGGGCCCAGCCAGTCGCCGTCTTGCAGCGCGCAAACCCCGGCGCTGCTGGCGTCGAGAAAGTAAGCCGAGGCCTTGAGATTATTGGCGCGGGTGAGCGGATCGTCGGGCACCGGGGCGCGTGACCCGGCGACCGGGCCGTCGAGGAGTTTGCGGAACAGGGCCAGATACTCGGGAAAGACGTGTTTGACCGCATCTGTCGAGGCGACTCCGGCATCGTCCGGCTGGCACGCGCGCTGCGCTTCCGGCGCCGGACCGAGAGTCTGGCGGGCCAGGCTTTCGAGTGCCAGCGGGCTCATGTGGAACGGCCGCTGGCGATGACTGTAGAGACGCATGATCGGCCCTTTCGCGATTGTGGTGCAGGTGGATCCCGCGCATGACAGATTCAAACATGCATTGGCGCTGCGCGCTCGGCCGGCGTTTGAAAATGGCTGCCGCCGGCCCTGATCAAGGGCTGGCGCGGATCTCGATGCGCCGCTCTTCGAGCAGTCGGCGCGCCAGATCGGGGCGGTCGGTGATCAGTCCGTCGACCTTGAGGTCGAGCATGCGTTCCATCTCAGCGGGCAGGTTGACCGTCCACGGAATCACCTTCAGGCCGAGCGCCTGTGCCTCGGCCACCTCGGCTGCGCCAAGGTCGGCATGGAAGGGCGACCAGGCGACTCCGCCGGCGGCCTTGACCATGCGCGCAATCGAGCCGTGGTCCGCGAGCCGCATGCCGTTGTTCCAGCGCGGGTCGATATTGTCGAGCCAGGGCTGGCGCACGCTCAAGTAAACCGTCGGCAAGGCCGGGCGTAGCTTTTGTGCCAGTGCCAGGGTGCGCCAGTCGAACGACTGCAGGCTGACGCGACCGTGCATCGCATGCCGCCTGAGCTCGCGCCCGATGGCATCAACCATTTGTTCGGGATGGGCGGTGGCCATGGGCGCCAGCGGCGAGATCTTGGTTTCGATATTGAAGCGCACAGCGCTGTTGCCCTGCGAGCGAACCATGCGGAACAAGTCGCCAAGCGTCGGCACCGCCTGGCCGTCGCGTGCCAGTTGGGCCGGATAGCGCGCGGCAAATTCGCTGCCCGGCCGCATGCGGCCGACGTCGAAGCGCCGCAACTCGCTTAGCGTGAGGCTGCGGATCGGTATCGGCGCGGCGATCCACGTGCCGCTCTCGTCGCGCGTCAGGTTCGGGTTCAACGCGTTGTCGTGATGGATCACCACCACGTTGTCGCGCGTGATGCCGATATCGAGTTCGAGCGTGGATACGCCCTCGGCCAAGGCGCGCTGAAAGCCGATCAGGGTGTTCTCCGGTGCCAGGCCGCGTGCGCCGCGGTGTCCCTGCAGGTCGAAACCCTGGGCGAGATCGGGTGCGAACACCAGTAGGGCAAGCGCGATGCCTGTCGCCGCGCGCCAGCAATGCTGATTCACGGCTCGGTGCCGACCGTTCCGCGACGCTTGCCCGCATAGACGCCGCCGGCGCCCATGCACAAGGCCAGGGCCCAGAACACCGGCACGATGCCGAGCGCCGTGCCGAGTGCGCCGAACAACAGGGGAAGGGCGGTATGGCTGGCGTTCATCACCATGGTGCGCACGCCGACGGCCTCGCCGGCACGGCCGGCCGGTGCCGCGCGGTGGATCAGGCTCATGACCATGGGTTGCGCGCTGCCCAGGCCAAGCCCGAGGATGAAGGCCAGCGCGATCAGGGCCGGCACCAGGCTCACCAGCGGAAACACGAAGTACACCGCCGCGGTGATCGACAGCGCCATGGTCAGGGTCTGCCACTCGGACAGGCTGCGCGCGATCCATGGCATAAAGGCGCGCACCACGAAGGTGGCCAGCCCGAACGCACCCATGATCAGTCCGATGGTCGAGGCCGACAGGCCCAATTTCGAGCCCTGCAATGGCACCATGAAGGTGAACAGGTCCCAGCCCATCGACAACAGGCCGCTGACGATGAACACCGCGCGCAGCGGCGCGTTGCGCAGCAAGTCGATGATGCGCGGGTCGGCGGGCGGCGCGACGCTGCCGCGCGCATGTTGCGCATGCCGGCGCACGATGGGCCATAGACCCAGCAGCGCCAAGGCCGGAAACATTGTCAGCACCAGAAAGGTTCGCGCATGGCCGAGATGGTCGATGGCGAAACCGGCAATCACCGGCCCGAACACGCTGGAGATCGAGAATCCGAGTGCCAGGTAGTTGAAGTTGAGGGCACGCTTGTCGGGCGTGCTCACATGTCCGACCGCATTGTTGATGGCCACATGCGCGATCATGAAACCGGTGCCAAGCATCATGCTGGCGGGATACAGGCCGGTAACGGTTTGCGTGAGCCACGGCAGCACCGTGCCGATGGTGACCAGAGCGAGCGCCAAGAGCGAAGGCACTACCGGTCCGGCGCGATCGGTCCAGCGTCCGATAGATACCGACATCAGCATTGGAATCACCGCCAGCAGCGACATCAGCAGCCCGACGGTAAAGGCCGAGGCGCCCAGTTGCAGTGCGTACAGCGACAGTGCGACCCGGCTGCCGGTGTAGGACAGGTGCGTCAGCACCATCAGTGCGATCAGGGGAAAAAGCAGCACGCGCGGGAAGAGGTCGGTCGCGAAGTCGCGCCCGGGACACAAATTATAGGCGCGCAGCACGCTATGGCGCCGTTGTCGACGCTACACCGGATCTGTGGAGGCAGGCTCAGGCCAACATGAAACGTTCTGCCGCAGGTGCGGGCGCAGCATGCCCGGCACCATTTCCGACGCGCGCGACACGAGCTTCGCCGATCAGCTTTTCCAGATGCGCCAGCACCGAGCGCCCGGCGGCGCGATGCAGGCGCGGATCCACGTCGGCATACAGCTTTTGCACCATCGCCTCGATGCTGTCGCAGCCCGCGGCAATGCAGGCCAGCACCTGATCCTCGCGTTCGCGGCGGTGAGCGATCAACTGACTGACGAAGGCTTGCGGGCTGGCGATCGGCGCGCCGTGCGTGGGGTAATAGACCAGTTCGTCGCGAGTCAGCAGCTTTTCAAGGCTTGCCATGTAGGCCGCCATGTTGCCGTCCGGCGGCGATACCACCGTGGTCGACCAGCCCATGACGTGATCGCCGGTGAAGAGCGCGCGTTCCTCGGTCAGGTGGTAGCAGATATGGTTCGAGGTATGTCCCGGGGTGGCGACCGCGCGCAGGGTCCAACCGGGCCCGCTGCAGGTGTCGCCATCGAACATTTGCGTTTCCGGCACGAAATCGTAGTCGGCGCCGGCCTCTGTGGTCTCGCCGCGCGCGCCATGTACGCCGCAGCCGACCACCCGTGCGCCGGTGCGTTCGCGCAATGGCGCCGCCGCTGGTGAATGGTCAAGGTGGGTGTGGGTGATCACCAGATGTGTGATGCGCTCACCGTCAAGTGCGGCCAGCAGCGACTCGACATGCGCCATGTCGAGCGGCCCCGGATCGATCACCGCGACTTCGCCGCGCCCGATCACATAGGTTCCCGAACCCCAGGCGGTAAACGGTCCGCTATTGCGCGCCACCAGGCGGCGCACCAGTGGCGAAACCTCAACCAGGGTGCCGTAGGCGGGATCGAACTCACGAATGAACTTGATTGGGGTCATGGAGAATGGTGCGTCGCAAAATGGAAAGTGTGCCAAAAGTCACGTATTGTAAGGATGCTGTAAGCCCGCTGCCATACCGTCGCGGTTAATTCTGACAGCGCTGCTTGCATGGTCTTCAATGGGTAACCAATCAGCCTTACCGGTGGCGGGGATGCGCAAAGGGTTTTTTGCAAGCGAAGCGTCGGACAGAAGTTCCACGATTGTCGCAGCTTGGCCGGTTCGTTTGCGTGCGAGTGCGAAGACGATCAACCAAAGAAAGATGTAACGCGATGTCCGCGATCGAATCGGTAATGCAGGAAAAGCGCATCTTCGCGCCGGCCGAATCCATGGTCAAGGCGGCGACCATTTCCGGCATGGCGGCCTACGATGCCCTGTGCCGCGAAGCCGAGCGCGACTACGCCGGCTTCTGGGCGCGTCTGGCGCGCGAGACCGTTGCCTGGCACAAACCGTTCACCAAGGTGCTTGACGAGTCCAGTGCGCCGTTCTACAAGTGGTTCGAAGATGGCGAACTGAACGCCTCCTACAACTGCCTTGACGTCAATCTGGCCAACGGCAACGCCGACAAGACCGCCATCATTTTCGAGGCCGACGATGGCGCCTCGACCCGCATCACCTACAAGGCGTTGCATGCGCGCGCCTGCCGCTTTGCCAATGCCTTGCGCGGCATGGGTATCGGCCGCGGCGATCGCGTCATCATCTACATCCCGATGACCATCGAAGGCGTGGTGGCGATGCAGGCCTGCGCACGCATCGGCGCCACCCACTCCGTGGTGTTCGGCGGGTTTTCCGCCAAGAGCCTGCAGGAGCGCGTGATCGACGCCGGTGCGGTGGCGATCATCACCGCCGACGAGCAAATGCGCGGCGGCCGGGCGCTGCCGATCAAGTCCATCGTCGACGAAGCTCTGGCCATGGGCGGCTGCGAGGCGATCCGCAATGTGGTGGTTTACCGGCGTACCGGCGGCGCGGTCGGCATGCAGGCCGGGCGCGATACCTGGATGCACGAGGCGGAAGCCGGCCAGAGCGAAGTGTGCGAGCCGGAGTGGGTGGGTGCCGAGCATCCGCTGTTCATTCTCTACACCTCGGGTTCTACCGGCAAGCCCAAGGGCATACAGCATTCCACCGGCGGTTACCTGCTGTGGACCATGCTGACGATGCGCTGGACCTTCGACATCAAGCCGACGGATGTGTTCTGGTGCACCGCCGACATCGGCTGGGTCACCGGCCACTCTTACGTGGCCTATGGTCCGCTGGCGGTGGGTGCGACCGAGATTGTGTTCGAAGGCGTACCGACGTATCCCAATGCCGGGCGCTTCTGGGACATGATCGGCAAGCATCAATGCTCGATCTTCTACACCGCGCCGACGGCGATCCGTTCGCTGATCAAGGCCTCCGAGGTCGACCCCAAGGCGCATCCGCGCAACTACGATCTCAAGTCCCTGCGCATCCTGGGTTCGGTCGGCGAGCCGATCAATCCGGAAGCCTGGATCTGGTACCACGAGAATATCGGCGGTGGTCTCTGCCCGATCGTCGATACCTTCTGGCAGACCGAGACCGGTGGCCACATGATCACCCCGCTGCCCGGCGCCACGCCTCTGGTTCCCGGATCGTGCACGCTGCCCTTGCCGGGCATCATCGCGGGAATCGTTGACGAGGCCGGGCATGACGTGCCCAACGGCAGTGGCGGCATTCTGGTCATCAAGCGCCCCTGGCCTTCGATGCTGCGCACCATCTGGGGCGACCCAGAGCGTTTTCGCAAGACCTACTTTCCCGCGGAACTTGGGGGCAAGTTGTATCTGGCCGGCGACGGCGCGATTCGCGACCGCGACACTGGCTACTTCACCATCATGGGGCGGATCGACGATGTGTTGAACGTATCCGGCCATCGCCTGGGCACCATGGAAATCGAGTCGGCCCTGGTCTCCAACAGCAAGCTTGTGGCGGAAGCCGCCGTGGTCGGTCGCCCCGACGACTTGACCGGCGAGGCAGTCGTGGCTTTCGTGGTGCTCAAGGGCGCGCGCCCCACCGGCGAGGCCGCGCAGGCAATCGCGCGCGAACTGCGCGACTGGGTGGGTCGCGAGATCGGGCCGATCGCCAAGCCGCGCGACATTCGCTTCGGCGACAACCTGCCCAAGACCCGTTCCGGCAAGATCATGCGGCGCCTGTTGCGCTCGATCGCCAAAGGTGAAACCATTACGCAGGACATATCGACGCTGGAAAACCCGGCGATTCTTGAGCAGTTGAAATTGCCGCTCTGAAGCGCGCTGGAACACGCCGAAGCCGGGCGCGCGCGGTTGGCGGGTACGGGCTTGACAGTGCTGGAAGATGTGATTCGGAGTCAGGAATGGTAGTGGTGGACGCGGCAAAGCAAGAGCTGGCGCCGCAATAGTCCCGTTGTGTGATGACTGCGGGCCTGCGCAAGAGTGGAGACAAAATGCCGGATTCGATGTTGATGGTGCAGATACTGAAGGCGCTCGCCGAGCTCGCGCTGATGTTTTTTCTGGCGCGCGGGCTCCTGGTGCTGTTTTTTCTGCCGGCACCGCAAAAGCTTGAAGGCAATCTGATCTATGGTCTGTTCGTCAAGGGTACGCAACCGTTCGTCTCGTTCATGCGCCTGATCACGCCGCGCTTCGTGCTGGATCGGCATCTGCCGTATGCCGCATTTGCGCTGCTGGTGGTGGCCTGGGTGGGCCTGTCGATCGGCAAGCTGCAGTTGTGCGGCGAAAACCCGCAGCAACGCGGTTGCGAGGCGCTCACCCGTGGCGGTCAGGCGTCGACGCCGGTGGTGCCGCGATGAACCGCCTGTTGCGCTTTTATTTTGAATGGGCGGCACGGCTTGCGGTGCGCTTCAAGCAGCATGACCGCGCGCTCGAACTGTATACCCGGATCGAGTCAGGCTTGCCGCGCGGCTCGCGAGGCGTGGCCGCGGCGGTGATGGCGCAGGGCCACGTATGGGGTCAAAAGGGCGACCGCGCGCGCGCGCGCGCCGAGTTCGAGCGTGCGTTGCGCATCGATCCGAATCTGGCGGTTGCACATTTCAACATCGGCTGGGTGTGTGACCAGCAGGGCTTGCATGAGCAAGCCTTGCGGCATTTCGCACAGGCGCTGGAACGCAATCCGGATCACGATCGTGCCTGGTACGGGTGCGGCATCATCCATGTAAAGCACGGGCGCCATCAGGAAGCCAAACATGCCTTTAAGCAGGTGGTGCGCATCGAACCGATGAATATGTATGGCTGGTACCAGCTGGGCATGACCCATTACGTGCTTGGCGAGCTGACCGAGCTG
>JAYTDE010000127.1:0-2662 GCA_043736195.1 Burkholderiales bacterium
GCAGCCAGGCCGAGGCGTTTGAGGTGCTCAAGGCGCGCATCCAGGAAAACGTCGACGAAGTCAATCAGCTACTCAAGCGCGGCTGAACGATGGCGGCCGGCATCGACACGGCTCTGCCCCTGGCCGGCGTACGCGTACTCGAATTCACCCACATGGTGATGGGTCCGACCTGCGGCATGATCCTGGCCGACATGGGAGCGGAGGTGATCAAGGTCGAGCCGCTCAAGGGCGACTCGACGCGCCGGCTCTTGGGCTCGGGCGCGGGTTTTTATCCCGCTTTCAACCGCAACAAGAAAAGCCTCGCGGTCGACGTGGGCGACGCGCGCGGCCTTGCGATCGTGCTGAAGCTTGCCGCGCAGGCGGATGTGTTCAGCGAAAACTTCAAGGGCGGCAGCATGGCCCGGCTGGGTCTCGACTACGCCTCTCTGGCCCGGCTGAACCCGCGCCTGGTGTACGTCTCGCACAAGGGCTTCCTGCCGGGGCCCTACGAACATCGCACCGCGCTCGACGAAGTGGTGCAGATGATGGGCGGCCTGGCCTACATGACAGGACCTGCGGGCCGCCCCTTGCGCGCCGGTTCGAGCGTCAACGACATCATGGGCGGCATGTTCGGCGCCATCGGCGCGATGGGCGCGCTGGCGCAGCGCGAGAAAACCGGGCGCGGCCAGGAAGTGCAGTCGGCACTGTTCGAGAACAATATTTTCCTTGTGGCACAGCACATGATGCAGTTCGCCGTCACCGGCAAGCCCGCCGCGCCGATGCCCAACCGCCTGTCCGCCTGGGCGGTCTACGACGTGTTCGAAGTGAGGAATGGCGAACAGATCTTCCTGGCCGTGGTGTCCGACACGCAGTGGGACATTTACTGCGCTGCCTTCGGCTTTGCCGACCTCAAGGCCGACGCCCGCCTGACCAGCAACAATGATCGCGTGCGTGCGCGCGAATGGCTGATACCGGAGTTGCGCAAACGCATGGGCAGCCACAGCGCGGCCGAACTTGGCGCGCTGTTCGAGGCGCACGGCCTGCCCTATGCGCCGATCACGCGCCCGCATGACCTGTTCGACGACCCGCATCTGAACGCCACCGGCGGCTTGACCCACATCACCTTGACCGATGGCCGCACCACCAAAACACCGCTGCTGCCGCTGGCAATGGACGGCCGGCGCCTACCCTTGCGCCACGATCCACCGCGGCTGGGGCAGCATACGGTGGAACTGCTGCGCTCGATTGGCTATGCGATGCCGGAGATCCAGGCCCTGATAGACCAGGGTGTGGTCGGTGCCGCACCGCAGAGTGCGGAACTGCCGCCCGGGCAGGCCAGCGCCAGCCAGGGATTGTCAACATGAGCCGATCTTGCCGCATCTCTCTTTCCGGCCTGCCCTGGTTGGCTCGGCCGCGTGTGCCACCACTGGCGCGGCACAAGCATTGCCGCGGCTGAAATGAAATGCTGCGGTCCTGTTTGCAGGATTTCCGCATTGCAACAGGAATATTTTCCGAAACAACTGTATAACGAGCGACGACGATAGCGGTGCGACTGTCGCGTCAACTCGGGGAGCAGCAATGGCATCAGTCACGATCGGCCAGGTACAAAAGTACTTCGGCGCGACGCACATCATCAAGGGCGTCTCCATCGACATCGAGGATGGCGAGTTTTGTGTGTTGGTCGGGCCCTCGGGCTGCGGAAAATCCACCTTGCTGCGCATGATCGCCGGCCTGGAAGAAATTTCCGGTGGCCAGATCAGCATCGGCACAAGGGTCGTGAACGACATGCCGCCCAAAGAGCGCGACATCGCAATGGTGTTCCAGAACTACGCCTTGTATCCGCACATGACGGTGCGGAACAACATGGCGTTCTCGTTGATGCTGGCAAAGAAAGACAAGGCGACCATCGAAGCCGGCGTCGGCAAGGCGGCAGACATTCTCGGGCTGCGGCCGCTGCTGGACCGTTATCCGCGCCAGTTGTCGGGCGGACAGCGCCAGCGCGTGGCGATGGGTCGCGCCATCGTGCGCAACCCGCAGGTGTTTTTGTTCGACGAGCCCTTGTCCAATCTTGACGCCAAGCTGCGCGTGGCGATGCGCACTGAAATCAAGGAGCTGCACCAGCGCCTGAAGACCACCTCGATTTACGTGACCCACGATCAGATCGAAGCCATGACCATGGCCGACAAGATCGTCGTGATGCGCGACGGCATCGTCGAGCAGACCGGCACGCCGCTTCAGCTGTATGATTTTCCGGCCAATCAGTTTGTCGCCGGTTTCATCGGCTCGCCGGCGATGAACTTTCTGCCCGGTACCGTCAAGGGCGGGCAAATCGAGCTCGACGGCGGCCTGCTGCTGCCCTTGCCGGTCAATGGCAGGGCCGCGGACGGGCAGAAGGTGGTGTACGGCGCGCGCCCCGAGCATATCGACATCGTCGCTGGCACTGAGGGCGTGGAGACCGAGGTGGTGGTGGTGGAGCCAACCGGCGCCGACACGCAGGTGTTTTCGAAAATTGCCGGGGTCGAAGTGACAACGGTGTTTCGCGAGCGGCACGAATTCAAACCGGGCGAGCGCATCCGCCTGAAACCGGATGCGACGCGCGCGCATTTGTTCGACGCGGCCAGTGGTATGCGCCTGGTTGCTTGACCGCAGGGTAGCAAGCTGGTTTTTTTATTTCAAAAAAGGA
>JAYTDE010000128.1:0-1573 GCA_043736195.1 Burkholderiales bacterium
GGTTGCGAAACTGCGCGCGTTTCTCGAAGCGGACCGCGAGCGGATTGAAAGCCTCATGCCTGCGGCGCGCAGCGCAGCCAGGCTTGTGCAGCGCAAACCCGTCAGCAAATCAGCCGGGAAGAATGCATGAACCGCCGTCGCAAACTTATCATCGCGCTCGGCGCGGGCACGCTCGTCAGCGGGCTGGCCGGCGAACTCACAAGCGGCCTTGCGGCATACGCCCAGGGCAACGCGCCACCGGCGCGCATCGGGATCCTCGGGGCGACCAACGCGGCGGCGTATGCGAGCCGGCTCGCCGCCTTCAAGCAAGGCATGCGCGAGAACGGCCTGATCGAAGGCACCCATTACGTACTTGACGCGGTCTATGCGAACGGCCAGTTCGAGCGCTTTCCCGCGCTTGCCCAAGAGCTGTTGCAGCGTAAGCCGGCGGTGATCATGGTGAGCGCCGGTGCGGCTGTGCGGCCCGCGCAACAGGCCACCCGCACGGTGCCGATCGTGATGACCGGCTTAAACGACCCGGTCGCGCTCGGCTTCGTGGCCAGCCTGGCACGGCCCGGCGGCAACACCACCGGGCTGTCGAACCAGGCTGAAGACACCATGGCCAAGTCTGTGGAGTTTGTGCGTGAAGCGCTGCCGCGCGCCAAACGCATCGCGCTGCTGACCAACCCGGGCAATTCGTCACTTCAAAAAGTTGGCGAACAGATGCGTGTCGCGGCGCTCAAATTCGGCATCGAAGTGCGCGCGTTTGAAGTGGCAACGCCGGCCGCGTTCGCCGCCACGTTTGCCGCGATTGTCAAGCAGCAGCCCGAAGCGCTGGTGGCGTTGAGCGATGGCATGCTGAACGGCCAGGCCCAGCGGATTTCGGCGTTTGCGCTCAAAAACCGCATCGCCGCATTCGGCCCCAATCCGGAATTCGCGGAAGCCGGCGGCCTGCTCTCCTACGGGCCTTCGCGTCATGACATGCTGCGTCGCTCGGCCACCTATGTAAAGAAAATCCTCGCCGGCGCCAAACCCGCCGACCTGCCGGTCGAGCAGCCAACCAAGTTCGAGATGGTGATCAACCTGAAAACCGCCGAGGCGCTCGGCATCAAGATTCCGCAATCGTTGTTGATACAGACTGAGAGGGTGATCGAATGAAGCATTCCGTGAACAAGCGCCGCCAGACCCTCGCCGTACTCGGCGCGGGTGTACTCACCAATGTGGTAACTGCGGCGTTGCCTGCGTTCGCGCAGCAACCCGCCAAAGCACCGGAAAAAATCTGGCGCGTCGGCGTGCTGGCACAGACAAATCGCACAGCAGCGCTCGACCCGCTTTTTTCGGGCGCATTCCCGCTTGGCATGCGCGATCTGGGCTATGTCGAGGGCAGGAATCTGGTGATCGAATGGCGCTTTGGCGATAACAAGATCGAGTCGCTGCCCGGCCTCGCCTTTGATCTGGTGCAGTGGAAACCCGATGTCCTGGTGGCAATCGCGAACTCCGCAGCGCTGGCGGCGCAACAGGCCACCAGCACGATACCCATCGTCATGACCACCGCGAATGACCCGGTCGCCGCTGGATTGGTCAAGAGCCTGGC
>JAYTDE010000129.1:0-3229 GCA_043736195.1 Burkholderiales bacterium
ACCTGATTCGCGTATCCGCGGTGCGTCCATGGCGTGCCGCATGTGCTTGCTGGACACCTGAACACGCGGCGGGATCGGGCTCCGCGCGATATCGCGTCACGCTTATTCGACGATGCGATGGGCGCGCAGCAGGACCGCCTCTGGAAACGTCCAGCCGTGGCGTTTTGCGACACCGCGGTTGACCACAAACTGGTATTCGGTCATTTCCTCGATCGGCAGATCGGCAGGCTTTTTGCCCTTGAGTATGCGGTCCACATAGCGGCTGGCAGTCAGGCGCCCGACCTTGGCGAGATCGTAGCTGTAGGAGAACAGCGCACCGGCTTCGACCATGTCCTGGCGGCTGCCGACCATTACCATCGCGCGCGCTGTGGCCAACGCCAGTACCGGCTTCTGGAAGCGGTGTCGGATCGAGGTGGAGGTGATCAGCACGGCTTCCGCAGTGCCGGGCTTGAGTTTTTCGAACACCGTGTTCAGGGTAGGCAAGTCACGCGCCTCGCGCTCGACCAGCGTGACGCCGAGGATTCCGGCGGCTGTTCGCGCATCGCGCCGCAAGCTCAGTGAAGCGGCATCGCGCGAGTCGAACAGCAGGAGCACGCGGCTGAGCTTGGGCGCGATCTCGCGCAGCATTTCGAGTTCCTTGGCCGGCAACTCGGCGCGCCCGGCAAAGCCGGTCATGTTTCCGCCGGGTCGCGCCAGGCTCTTGCCGAACCCCGACGCGATCGGGTCTGCCGCGTGCACGACCACGATAGGCAGGGTGGTGGTGGCCATGTGCGCGGCGCTGCATGCCTCCTGATCGAAGGCGACAATCAGATCGACCCGCTCGCGCACAAAGGCACGTGCCGCCTCCAGCGCGGCAACCTCGTCGGCGACGTTGCGAAAATCGTAGCGGATGTTGCGCCCTTCTTCATAGCCCAGAGCGCGCATGCTTGCGCGCATTGGCTCGTAGGAGGGCGGCATGTGGTCGTTGCCGACGTGAATCAGACCAATGCGCCAGACCCGGGCTGCGGTTTGCGCAATTGCCAGAGTCCAGGTGGTCAGGGGCAACAGGCTTGTGGCAATCAGCAGCCATCGTCTTGCGGCCATTAGCTGTCTCCAGTCGGCGGCGTCCACTCATCGCGTGACGATGTCGTCACTCGATCACCCGGTCGGCGCGCTGCAGAATCGCCTGCGGAATCCGCACCCCGAGCGCTTTGGCGGTCTTCAGGTTGAGCACCATTTCGAACCGCGTCGGTTCCTGCACCGGCAAATCGGCCGGCTTGGCGCCCTTGAGAATCTTGCCAACATAGGTGCCGGCGCGCCGGTACACGTCGCCAAAATCCGGCCCATAGGCGATCAGCCCGCCCATTTCCGCCCCGTAGGTGAGTTCATGCATCGACGGCAGGCGGTGTTTGAGCGCTGCCTCGGCGTACTCCCTTTCGAGCCCGTTGCGAGTGCTGGTGAGGGTGGTGATCACTGCCTGCACGCCGGTTGCAGGCAATTTGGCGAACGCCGCTTCGACCGATTGCGGGCCATCGATAAACACCAGCGTCAGGGTCAGGCCCAGGGTGCGGGCGGCCGCCTGCATTGCGTCGATTTCCTGCTTGCAGGAGTCGCGCATGACATGATCGACGATGACCCCGACCCGCTTGATGCCCGGCACCGTTTCGAGCAGCAGTTGCAGCCGCTTGGGGATCAATTCCTTGGTCATGGCGGTGACGCCGGTGACCCGGGTGCCGGGACGCGCCAGCGACTTGACGAATTCGAGTTCGATCGGATCGAGGATGGTGGCGATGACGATCGGCGTGTCGCGCGCGGCGCGCCAGGCCGCGGTGGCCATCACGGTTGCCGGGGCGAAAAAGACGTCGACCCGGGCTTCCGACATTTCGCGTGCCAGCGGGCTAAAGCGGTCGGCGTCATAGTCGGCGGCGCGACGCAAGATCGCCAGATTGCGGCCTTCGACGAAACCTTCTTCGCGCAGCCCGGCGATGAATCCGGCCTGCGTTATTTGGCTGAATGGCCCGAAGGTGGACCAGGTAAGGTAGCCGACGCGGGCGATTTTTTGCTGCGCCAGCGCGAGAGGCGCGGCGCAGGCGAGGCCCAAGGCAAATAATGCCGGTATCAAGCTTCGAAGAGGATTCATCCGATACCCCATTCAAAACACTTCCGGATTCGAGTGCCTGGCTCGGTGGCCGAGTTTGGCATTTCGCTTGCATCATACTCCGCACCATCTCCGCCTGCCTTGCTGCGGATCGGTTAATGGTGGCCCGCGCATCCCCTCTTGCGCACCGGCCCTGCCTGCTTTGCACACCAGCTTCAACTAGGCAAATTTGAATGGCCTTTCACGCGCCCAGCGCCTAAAATTGCCGCACTGCGAAACCGTCCGTCATGAATCATCCGCGCCCGCCCAAACTCGACAACCCTTCAGCGGGCGAGGGGGATATCGATGCACAGGGTGCGCTGGCGACCGGCAGCGCAGCCGAGGCTGGCGCGCCTGAATCGTCCCAGCGGCCCGAGCCCGCTGCGGCGCGCGCCGAGCCGATGGAACCCGATCAGGCGCAAGAAGCGTTGATCGAGATCCAGGAGCTGCTGCGCCGTGCGCGCTTAGTCGAGGCCGTGGTACACAACCAGGTGATGGACAAGCACCTGCTGGTCGAAAATCTGGTGTACCGGCAAAACACGGCCAAGCTCGGGGCGCGCCTGGAAGAGCTGCATCCGGCCGACATCGCCTATATCTTGGAGGCGCTGCCGCGTGGCGACCGCATCGCTGTATGGGACCTGATCAAATCGGCCGAGCGCGACGGCGAGATTCTGGTCGAGGTCTCGGATGCGGTGCGCGAGACGCTGATCGAGAACATGGACCGCGCCTCGCTGGTGGCGGCCGCCGAAACCCTCGATACCGACGAGCTGGCGGACATCGCCGACGACCTGCCGGCCGAGGTGATCCGGGAGGTGCGCGCGGGCCTGACGCAGGGGGAGCGCGAGCAGTTGCGCTCGGCCATGTCCTATCCGGACGACGCGGTCGGCGCGCTGATGGATTTCGAGATGGTCACCGTGCGCGAGGACGTTACGCTCGAAGTGGTGTTGCGCTACCTGCGCCGGCTCGATGAACTGCCGGATCACACCGACCAGGTATTCGTGGTCGATCGCGACGAGGTGCTCAAGGGCGTGTTGCCGATCAACCGCCTCTTGGTGAGCGACGCCGACGCTCTGGTGGGCGCGGTGATGACCACCGAAATGCTCTCGCTCAATC
>JAYTDE010000130.1:0-7781 GCA_043736195.1 Burkholderiales bacterium
CTTGCACAGTGTCTCGATCAACCTGAGCTACAGAATCACTCTTGAGTTGCTGAACACTGACGCCGAAATCGTGCCACTCAACGTCGGCGATCACGACGAAGTCGATTGATGCGCCGGCCGGCGCCGCTGGACGGCAAGCCACCGACCCACGCTGCGATAGTGGTGTCGACACGCCTGATGCAATGCGGGACCGGAAATCAGGCCTCATGGCTCCCGAAGTTATCCCCAGAACCTGTGGATATCACGCCTGCCGGATGCGTGCCGACGCATGGTGCTAGCCGCTGTCGATGGGTTGGTCAAGAAATGGGCGTGAGTTCAGGTGAGGCGCGCGCAAGCGCCGATCGGCCAATCGTAAACGAGCAAAGAACCGGTGATGCAGTGCGTCAAGCGCAGCGCACGTAAGCGGCCCGCCACGGCGATCCGCGCCCGCTCATTCAGCGCGGATGCCCTGCTCCTTGATGATCCGGCCCCAGCGCACATCGTCGCTGGCGATCAGCGTGTTCGATTCCTCAGCCGCGCCGGAGAGCATTTCATTGCCGCCGCGCACCACTTCCTGCTGGATCAGGGCCGGGTCTTTCAGCGCTTCACGCAGCGCCGCATTGAGCCTGGCCACGATGGCGGGCGGCACGCCGGCCGGGCCGAACAAGCCGACCCAACCCTGCGAATCGAAGCCCGGCACGCCTTGCTCGGCTAAGGTCGGTACACCCGGCAAGGCCTGCGAACGTTTCAGTGAAGTCACGCCGATCGCCACCAACCGGCGGTCGCGCACGAACACCGCGCCGCTGGATACCCCGGAAAACATCAGCGCGACCCGCCCGGCGATCACGTCGGGTGCCGCCAGCGCGGCGCCGCGGTAGGGCACGTGCACAATGTCGAGCTTGAGGATGCTCTTCAAGTACTCGCCGGTCAGGTTGTGCATGCTGGCAGGCCCCACGCTGGCGTAGCTCAAGGCCCCCGGTTTGCTTAGCGCCACCCGGATCAGGTCCTGCAGGCTGGTGATGCCACTGGCGTTGGAGGCCGTAAGGAGCAGCGGCAGCTTGGCGACACTGCCGATCGGCGTGAACGACTTGTTGGGGTCGAAGCTCATCGCCTTCAGGTGCGGCGACACCGTCAGCGGGCCGGAATCGACCAAGCCGATGCTGTAGCCATCCGCTTCGGACTTGGCCAGCATCTCGGCGGCCAGCGATTGCCCGGCGCCCGGGCGATTCTCCACGATCACTTGCTGCCCCAGCGCGCGGCCCATCGCGGGCACCAGGGCGCGCGCCAGCGCGTCGACGCTGCCGCCTGGCGGAAAACCGATGATCAGGCGAATCGAGCGTGCCGGCCAGGTGTCTTGCGCAGCGGCGGCCTGGGGCAGCATTGGCACGAGCAGTGCGACGAGGACTGCGTGAATGCGGTTTTTCATCTGGATCTCCGATCGTCGATGCAGCGGGCGTTCGCCTGTCTACTCGATTACCCGTTCGGCGCGCACCAGGATCGAGGCGGGTACCGTGAGCCCGAGCATTTTTACGGTCTTCATGTTGAGCACCAGGTCAAATGAGGTCGGCTGCTCCACCGGTATTTCGCCCGGTCGGGCGCCTTTGAGGATCTTGTCCACATAGAAGGCGGCGCGCCGGTAGCTCTTCCTGGCATCAGGTGCGTAGGCCATCAGTCCGCCGTCATCGACGAACTCGTGCGCGTAGTAGGCCGCCGGCAGCCGCAGTTTCGCGGCCAGTGCAACCACCTCGGTTCGCCGGCTGCTCAGGTAGGGATCAAGCAGCACCACCAGAGCCTCGCAACGCTCACGCTCGCAAAGGCCTGCCAGTTGCCGGATCTTTTCCGGCGAGTCCGCCAAGGCTTCGACCAAGGTCATGCCATATGCCTTGGCGGCCGCGCGGGACGCGCTGCGCACATCCGGTTCGGCCAGCCCCTGCCCGGAAGACAACGCCATCACGCGCTTGGCGCGCGGAGCCATGTCCTTGATCAACTCGAAAAGTTTTCCCGTCAGTTCGTCGCCCTGATTGCTGATGCCGGTGACGTTGCCGCCGGGGCGCGCCAGGCTGGCGATCAAACCGGCGCGCAGCGCCCCTACGCCACTTGCGATCACGATCGGCACGGTTTTCGATTCGCGGTTGAACGCCTGTGCGGAGAGGACCGGTGCGCCAACGGCGACGTCGGGCTTCAATTGCAGCAACTCGCGCGCAAGCGCGGGCAGGCGCTCTAGCTGATTGTCGGTCAGGCGAATTTCCAGGCGGTAGTTTTTGCCATCGATGTAACCCAGTTCGCGCATGCCGCTGCGAAATGCTTCGATGCGGGCACGGTTGGCGTCTTCGGTGCCGTGGATCAGGAGTGCTACCAGCGGATTGCGGGCTTGCGCGTGGCAAACGCATGTCGCGCACAGCGCGATGGGCGTGAGCAGTGCGATGATCAGCTTGCGGCGATGGTTCATGCGGCTCTTTCCGATCTGTGCGCCCAGTATGCACCCTTGGGCCGGAGGATCGATCCAGCCCGCCGAAACCGCCGCCGGCCGCTCGATCAGCAGCTCGCCCGGCTTCGCGCCCTTGAATATCTTGTCCACATAAACTGTGGCGCGGCGAAAAAACATCTCAAGGGTTGGGCCGTATCCCGTCAGGCTGCGCGATGTCGTGGCCTTTGCCGAATAACGATGACCGTTTTCGGTTCGACCGCGGCCGGGCCTCTCAACTGTCGCCGCCAGCCCGGCCGCCTGCGCGTTGCAGACAATCGAGATGCTTGACGCCAGTAATTATCGTAGCTACATTATTGTGTGCTGATCGACTTTGACCCGGCCAAAGACAAGCGCAACCGCGCTCGGCACGGTCTGTCTCTGGCGTTCGCTGGAAAATTGATTTGGGACGAGGCACTTGTATGGGTTGACAGCAGGTACGAATACGACGAGATCAGGATGGTCGGGCTGGTGCCCGAAGGCAGCACGCTCTATTACGTGGCTTTTGTGGACCGCAATGAAGTTCGAAGAGTGATCTCGCTACGCCACGCCGAACTCAAGGAGATCAGGCACTATGCCAAAAACTATCCCTAGGCGCGTCATTCGCATGCCTTCCGTGGAAGAGAATGCAAAAATTCTCGCCGCAGCCAAGTCCGATCCGGACGCGCAGCCCTTGACCAGGAGGCAACTGGCCGCCATGGTGCCGTTAAGCTCCGTACGTGGGCGGCCAAAGTCCGAGAACAAGAAACTGCTGGTGTCCGTGCGGTACAGCCCGGAAGTCATCGCGTACTTCCGCAGCACCGGCGACGGGTGGCAAGGGCGGATGGATGGCGTGTTGAGTGCGTATGTCAGCAAGCGGGCGTCACGGAACTGAAGGTGAACGCGTCATGCACGCGGTTGTGGCAACCAGAGTTGATCGAGTGAACCGCCGCCAAACCCTGCGCGAAATCCTCAAGGAAGCAAAGCCCGCCGACACGTTTCGAGTTTGTGTGGAACGACATCACGGCCAAGGGAATCGGCGTCGCGCTCTCGCAGTCCATCCTGCTGCGTGCCGATCGGGTGATCGAATAGCCATCGCGCACACCGCGGCATGCGGGAGCAATGTCGTTCCGGGTTGCGATGCCGTGCTTCTTTGCGGGCCTGCAAGCGAAGGCTGACATGGCCCAAGCCTCCAGGCGAAGGTTCGCACCCGTCATTCGATCAGCCTGGTCGCCCGCAGGAAAGTCGATTGCGGAATTTTCAGGCCGAGCGTCGCGGCGGTCTGCAGGTTGACGACCATGTCGAAGCGGGTGGGTTGTTCGATCGGCAGCTCGCCCGGCTTCGCGCCCTTGAATATCTTGTCGATATAAACGGCGGCGCGGCGAAACAGCACCGAAAGATCCGGCCCGTATCCCAGCAGGCCGCCGGCGTCGGCGAATGCGGTGTCGCCGATCGCGGCGATGCGCCGCCGTGCCGCGTTGCCCGCCACCAACCTGGCATTGGCGGTGAGCATCGGGTCGCCTTGCACGCCGATGGCGGTGACTCCCTGCGTTTCCATCTGCGCGAAAACGCCTTCAAACTCCTCCGGCCCGCGCACGTCGAATGCCTGCAGTTCCACCTTGAGCGCCCGTGCGGTCACGCCCATTTCCTGCAAGGCTGCCCGCGCCATCGAGGAGGTGTCGGGGTTCGAGAGGAATCCGTAGCGCCGCATCTGCGGCAGCACCTCCTTGAGCAGTTCAATCCGCTTCGCGGCCAGTTGCGGGCTGAAGAAGGTCGAGCCGGTGATGTTGCCACCCGGCCGCGCAAGGCTGGTAACGACACCGGTCGCCACCGCGTCACCCTGCTCCGCGATGACGATGGGAATGGTCGTGGTGGCCTGCTTTGCGGCAAGCACCCCTGGTGTGCTGTGGGTCACGATCAGTGACACATTGAGGCGCACCAGCTCGGCGGCGAGTTCGGCCAGCCGCGCATACCTGCTTTCGGCCCAACGAAACTCGATCACCAGGTTCTTGCCCTCGACGTAGCCAAGCTCGTGCAGACCGGCGCGCAATGCCTCCAGCCTGTTTCCGAGACCCGCAGCCGAGGTCGCGCCAAGAAACCCGATGCGGTGCATGCCGGGGACCGGCTGTTGCGCGAAGGGTCGCAGCGGCAGCGCTAGCGCGCCGGCACCGAGGGCAAGCATGAGGTTGCGACGGGTATGCAATTCACTCTCCTTGAATCGCTGCGCCAATTATGCGCGCGCCGGGCGGTGGTGAAGTGCCTGCCCGGCGTGCTGCCGGCGTTCCAGGGTCGGCTGGCGCTGGACTTCGTGGCCAGCGGCGATCCCAATGGTCCGCAGGTCTATGCGTTCTTCGACGGGCTGACAGTTGCGCAGGTTGCCGCCGTCCCCGAACCCGATGCCTACGCGATCATGCTGGCCGGTCTGGGCCTCCTGGGTGTGATCGCACGGCGCAGGAATCGGAGCGAACGGGATGTCGCATATGGAGTCGCGCTGCGCCGTGGCAAGCAAAGGGAATCGAGTGAATCGTCGCCAGACCCTGTGCGCCGCGCTCTGGTGCATTGCGCTCATCAAGCTGCCTGATGCACCTGCAGCGCACGCACAGGCAAGCGGCGTGCCGCGCATCGGCGTGCTCGACCCATCGCCAACGGATACCGCGGTGGCGCGCCTTACGGGCCTGCGCGCCGGTCTCAAGAGCCGCGGCCTCGAAGAAGGGCGTCATTACCTGATCGAATACCGTTCCGCCGAAGGCAAGTTCGAGCGCCTGCCGGCGCTGGCGGCCGAGCTGGTGAAGCTGCCGGTCAAGGTGCTGGTGGCGATCAACACGCCGGTCGAGCGCCCAACCCGCTTCGAGCTCACGCTCAACTTGAAGACCGCCGCCGCGCTCGGCTTGAAGTTTCCGCAAGCGCTGCTCGCGCGTGCCGACCGGGTGATCGAATGAGTGCCGCCTGGTCGCGGGCGAACTGACAGCGGCTGGATCGTCGCCACACTGGGGTGCCAGTCAGTCGCGATGGCGCGCCGCGGGCATCCGGCTGGTTACTCGATCACCTTGGTTGCCATGATCTCGATTGCGTGCGGGATGGCAAGGCCCAGGGCTTTGGCGGTGGTGGCATTGACCACCAGATCGAGCCTGGTCGGTTGCTCCATCGGCAGGTCACCCGGCTTCGCGCCCTTCAGTATCTTGTCCACGAAAGTGGCGGCACGGCGGAAGTTCGCCACAGCGTCGGCGCCATAACTGAGCAGGGCGCCGGCGTCGGCGAACTCGCTTTCAGGCCCGATCATCGGCCAGCGACGTGCAAGCGCGAGCGTCACGATGCGCCGCCGCTCGATGGTGAATAGCTGGCTGGCGAACACCACCAGCGCCTGCACCCCTTCCTTGGCCAGGCGCGCCATGGCCGGTTCGATCTCGTCCGCGCGCGCTGCCTCGGCAAAACGCGCCTCGATGGCGCGTTGCGCGACCGAGCGCTCCGCGCCCTTCATCATCAGGGCGAGATTGACGTTGCGCGCGTTGGTCAGGAAGCCGACACGCCTGACCTTGGGCACGAACGCGAGCAACAGCTCCAGATGCTTTTCGGTGATATCGGTCGCAAGATTGCTAAGCCCGGTGATCATGCCGCCAGGTCGCGCGAGGCTGGCTGCAAAACCGGCGGCGACCGGATCGCTGCCGGTGGCGTGGACGATCGGTGTGCGCGGCGCGGCCTTGGCGGCGGCGGCCACCGGTTGCGAGGGCCCGGCTACAAAGAGCGCCGGGTTCTTCGCGGCCAGTTCCGCGGCCAGGGGTGCCAGCCGCTCATACTGGCCGTTCGCCCAGCGCTCTTCGATGACGAATTGTGAACCCTCTTTCCAGCCGAGCGCCGCGAGACCTTCCTTGAACGCGGCAAGAAAGCGACCGCCGGTCTCGCGTGAATTCAGGCTCAGCCAGGCGATCACGACCGGCGCCGGTCTGGATTGCGCGAACGAGGTGAAGGGTGCAGCGAACGCACCGGCGGTAAGGGCCATGGCAAGTTTGCGGCGGCGGTTCATTTGTGCTCCCTTGGCAGCGGCACAGTATGCGCGCTTGCACCGGAGAAAGGCGACGGGCGAGTGTTTGGCGGCAGACAGGCGCGGGGAGCGGGTTGTGCGTCAGACCGGGACACCGCGCCGGGTGAGCGCCCGCGGGAATACGCAGGCTTGCGGCGCTTCAAATTCGAATTGGCCTGCCGATCCTCAGCCAGGAACGCAAGAACGGAAAATCGCTATTCTTGTTGCCATTGCGGCAACTTGCGCCTATACCGGTGGCTTCGTGCTTGGACGATGCGGTCACGCCGCCGGTTGCGGCACAGCGATTCGGGTTCGAGGGGCGTGTCAGGGTTGAGTCGGATACCGAGCCCCCTGATTGATGCGCTGCAAAGCGGTCGGCTCAACGCTTGCCACCTTCGCCGCAATACGGTCGATGCGGGCGGCCGCCGCGGCCACGCAGACCATACCAGTTTCATTTAACCAGGAGGCGCGAATGATCACCAATCCGCAGTCGGGAACCAACATCGTCGAAATCGCACCGGACATTTACCGCATCAATACGCCCGTGACCTTGCCGGGCGGCCCCGGGCAATTCAACTTCAACCAGTATCTGGTCGAGGACGACGAGCCCCTGCTGTTCCATACCGGGCCGCGCAGGATGTTTCCCCTGGTGCGCGAGGCGATCGCGCGGGTGATGCCGGTCGAGCGCCTGCGTTTCGTCGGGTTGTCGCATTTCGAGGCCGACGAGTGCGGGTCGATGAACGAGTTTCTCGCGGTGGCGCCGCAGGCCGTCCCGCTGTGCGGCCAGATTGCCGCGATGGTTTCGGTCAACGATGTGGCCGATCGGCCGGCGCGGGCGCTGGCCGACGGCGAAATGCTGGTATTGGGCAAGCACACAATGCGCTGGTTCGATACCCCGCACATGCCGCACGGCTGGGAGTGTGGCCTGATGATGGATACGCAGTCGCGCACCTTCTTCTGCGGCGACCTGTTCACCCAACCGGGTGCAGGTGAAACAGCGGTCACGGAAGCGGACATCCTCGGGCCGAGCGAGGCGTTTCGCAGCCAGATGGACTACTACGCCCACGCGCCGGACACGCAGGGCGTGCTCGCACGCCTGGCAGCCGAACGGCCGACGACGCTGGCCTGCATGCACGGCAGCGCCTGGCGCGGCGACGGCGCAGCGCTGCTCAATGCGCTCGCCGCGGCGCTCGGTGGTCGCCAGGGTATGCAGCCGGCTTAGCGCGATTGCCTTCGGCAGTGTCAACGGCCCGCTCGCGCGAAGTGCGCCGGGCCGGGTCGCCTGCATCGCCCATGCGTCGGGATATGAAACCAGAGCTCCGCACGGACCAGGTGATTCGA
>JAYTDE010000131.1:0-2344 GCA_043736195.1 Burkholderiales bacterium
GGCGCCTTGGCGAACTTGCGCGCCAGGCGTCGCTCGGCCGCGCCGGTGGGTGGCGCCGACAGCATCGCCGCCTGCGCAGCGATGAAATGGGCCAGCGCCGTGTCCATATCTTGCGAATCGCATTCCCCGCCCGAGATCACCTCGACATAGCCTACCTGCGCGGCGGTGAAATGCACCGAACCCGAAAGGAACAGGTAGCGCCAGGCCAGTTCGCGCCTGGGCACATGCGGCAGGCTGCGGCGCAGGGCTTCGAACAGGCGGGAACGCAGGTCCTTGAGGCCACCGAACAGCACATCGACGGTGTGCGGCCCGGGATCGGTGAACAGGCGGCTCAGGAACTTGATATAGGCGCGGCGATCGGTGCCGGGCACGCGGCTTTCGGCGAATATGGGTCCGGCGGTGGCGGCCAAGAGCGTCTTGATCGGTATCGGTGCACCACCCGCCTCGCGCTCAAGATGGTCGAGGGTTTCGATGCGCGCTTCGGCCAGGCGCTGCACCGAGTGGCTGACCACCTCGCGATACAGGTCATCCTTTGAGCGGAAGTAGTAGTTGATCAGCGCCGGATTGACGCCTGCCTCAGCGGCGATGTTGCGCACCGAGGTGTCGTCATAGCCGAACTCGGCGAAATGCCTGGTGGCGGCCGCCAGGATGCGCACGCTCGAGTCTTCCATGGGGTCTGGTTTCGACCTGGGGCTGCGCGGAATCTCGGTGGATGGGAGCATCAATGGGGCCTTGAAGGCTGGATGGCGCAAAGTTTGAACACTGTTTTATACAGCGTTTAAACAGCATGCTACGCCGGCAAGGCGCGGCATGTCAACGGTTGCCAGGACGGCAGGCCGGTTTTTTTCCTGAGCGGGGACGATGTCCGGGAGCGGCGGCTGCCGCCGCGGCGCTTGGTGGTGTGAAAGAAAGCGCGATACCGGTCGTGCCGGACGCCAGCCGGCCCAGTCTTTTCGCTATGCCAGCTCGCCGCTGTAGGTGATGCCGCTGTCGGCCAGGCGCTGCATGAACGCCGGTGAGGCCGCGTGGATCGCGTGGGCGGCCGCGGCCGGCATGTGAATGTCCTGCATGTTGTGGGCGCCGCCCGAGATCACCACCAGCAGGATGCCTTCTTCAGTGCCGACGTTGCGGAACGCGCGGGTCACGCCCGGCGGCACCGACAGCACGCCCAGGCGCGGCAGGCGCAGCGCCTGCTGGCCGGTCTCGCCCCAGGTGAATTCGAACTCGCCCTGCATCACAACGAAGGTCTCGTAAGTGGCCTTGTGCGCGTGCAGTCCCGGCCCCTGCCCCGGCAGGCACACCGCGTAGGTCATGGTGATGCCGGCGGCGCCCTGGATCGGCGCGCTGCTGGTGATCGGGGTATCAGTGCCACCGCCGAGCCCGATGACCGGCAGCAACTTGCGGGCGTACACCAGATCAAGCGCCGCCAGCGGGATCGAGGCATCCTGCTGGATCGGCAGCGGTGTCAGGGATTCGAAACGGGCGGCGCGATTCTTCATCGCGTCTGGCGCGGGAGCATGTTCCTGCGGTTTGCTTGAGATAGTCATGGTGCGGGCTTTCGGTGTGGCGGGTGGGCCAATGTAGTCGGCTGCCTCTAGCGGGTCAAGCGCGCCGCGGTGTGCCCGCGCTACTTCAGTTGCGCGGCGAACCTGGCGAGCTTTCGCAGCTTCAACAGCAAGCCTTTGGCGTCTTCGATCGCCAAGCCTTCGGCGCAGCGCTTGCGGTACGCAGCATCCTCGATGAGCTTGGTGCATGCGCCGACAGCCGCGCGGCGGATCGCGGCGCCATAGGCCCGTTCGGCAAGCAGGGCACCCGCAGCTGCGTCCGCAGCGCTCCAGGCCGACAGCATGAATGCGAGATCGACCGCGTCGCGGCTCAGGACGGCGCTATCGATCCAGCGATCGGCGTTGGCCAGCCACTTCTCGGCGAAGCACGAGGTCCGGTCGAGGCAGATGACCGGTATTCCTGGGGCGTGACCAGGCGCCAAGGCGATGCGCGCCTCGAGAATGATTTCGAACTTCACCGGTTCGCCGTCGACGCCCAGGACAGTGCGGATGCCGTACTGGTCGGCGCGCACGTCGCGCAATAGCGTGATCCCGGCGGATAGTGTCGGCAGAATCGGTCCCAGCGAGTGTTCGCTTATCGCCGCGCGCATGCTGCGATAGCCGTTCAGGTCCGCACACAAGAAATCCAGGTCCTCGGATTCGCGGTATTCGTCAAGCTCCAGCGCCATGCGCGTGCCGCCACCGAAATAGCATCGACTGGATTCAAGAAAACCCGCGTCGAGCGCCGCGAGCACGCGCGCCACAGCTTGATGTCGCCCCCGCCTGTAGTCAGCCAAGCG
>JAYTDE010000132.1:0-6917 GCA_043736195.1 Burkholderiales bacterium
AGCGTGGGCGCCGCACCGCTGGCGTTGCGGTCTTCCACGCCGTCGCCGGTGCGATCCGGGCACGGCAGCCTGCCGTTGATCGCCGCGAATGCAAGCAGCGCATCGCGGGCGGCGTCCAAGCGTTCCTGGTTGGCATTGGTTTGGGATATCTGGAACAGGCGGTTGACCGGACCGAGTGCGCCCACCAGGGCCAGGCCGATCACCAGCATCACGATCGCGATTTCTGTGAGCGTAAAGCCGGACTGCCTGTTGCCGAGAATCATGGCGCCACCACCACTGTTTTGTCGTTGAAGCTGCGCGCAAGAGGCGCGGTAGGCGCGTCATAGCGCACGTCCGCGTTGGTGTTTTCCAGGCTGTCAAGGTAGTCGGCAAGCAGGGAAGATGGCCGCACTTGTGCAAGACCGGGGCGCGAGGCGGCGAAAGGTGCTGTGACGATGGCCGGCCCCGCACCGATCAACAGTGCGCGCGCGTTGGCTACCGACCCTGCCGCCAGGCGGATGCCCGAAGCGCCGCCGCAATTGGCGACGGAACTCGCAGCCGGGGTGGGTTGGGTGCAATCGGCGGCCACGTTGTAGATCATGTAGTCGCCCCATGAATTGGCGTTGAACCAGCCCTGCACCTGGGCCGAAAACTCCGGGTGTGTGCACGGGCTCGGATTGGGTGGCGCCGAGGCGGACGTGGTCGCTTCGGTCGGTGGCAGGCCGATCAGGTTGCCATTCTCACACTGCCCGCGCAGTCGCGGAGATAGTGTCAATTGTGTCAGCGGCGCGGCGAACGGAAAAAAACGATTGGCGGCGTAGTAGGCGCGCAGCACTTCGGCGATGTGTTGGGTGGCACGTCGTTCGGCCACCTCCATCAGTTCATCAATGGTGACATAGAGCAGCCGATCGTTGCACTGGTAGGGTTGCGCAAACGAGGGGTCGTTGGGGCTCAACTGAGACGGTGGCGCACACTGGATGAAGCTCAGTCCGACGTTGTCGGGCCAGTTGAAGCGCGCATTGTTGTAGGTTCCCGGCACGCAGGGCTGGGAGCAGCTTGCTGTGACGGTGACGGAGTCCAGATAGGCCGCAGGGCCCGCAAGAGGCGTAGTCGGCCGTCCCTGACCACCCAGCGGCGGGCCGGGAAGCACAAGCACAAACGCTGCCCGGCTGGTCAAGAGGTTGCCCTTGTAGTCGCGCACCGTCAGCCAGGGAAACGGTTGCGTCACAGTCAGGCTGCCGCATGTGCCCGGCGTGTGGGTGGTATTGAGAAGTGCCGGATTCAAGGCCCGGACACAAGTGCTCGGCGCCAAGTTTGTCGAAAACGCGTACCACGGCACGGCGCCGACTGGATCCGACTCGGTGCTCGACCCGAATATGCCCAGCCCCAGTGTCGCCCACGGCAGTCGGCCAAGACAACGGGTGCTGGCGGGCAAGACCGCGCCCATCGCCGGCAGCGCGGCGCCGGCGACCCAGGTTGACCGGGCACAGGCGTTGTAGCTGCCGTCATAGTTGGCAGGCCCTTCGGCGGGATCAAGGAAGTCAGGCGTTGGCAACTGGCCGGGGCGCACAACATTGGCCACCACCATCGCCAGCGACGCCCCGAGCAGCGCGTCACGCGCTTCGCGCAATACCGCATCGCCGCTGCGCATGCTGCCCACCGCCTTGGGCTGCGCCAGCATGCGCAGGCCCAGCCATGAGCCGGTGATCACCAGCAGCAATGCGAACAGCAGCAGGATCGCGCCACGCTGGCGCGTCGGGCGCGAGAATTCCTGCTTTCGACGGGTTGGGTTGAGTGCCACGGGCGGAATGCCGCAATTTTCGCGCCAGTCGACCCGCATGCAGGAGATGCGCCGCCGAACGCTTTTTTTCCACAGACCCTAAGGTCGCGGGCCTGGCGTGACAATCGGTGGCGGCAGCACAGGGCCGGACGGTGCGATCTGTGGTACCGGCTTTGCCATCGGTGACGTGGGTGCCGATTTGGGTGTTGCCGCAGGCTTGGGGCCGCCTGCGGATTTGCCGCGGCCGCCCGTCCTGCGGGGCTTTTTCGCCTTGATGGCCCTGGTTTTCGGTTCGGGTGCCGCACGTTCCACAAAGCCGCTGCCAAACGGCATGGGCAGTGCCACTTCACGCGCTGCGGCGGCGCGGCGGCCGGGCAGATCATAGATTTCGCCAACTTCACCTGTCGTAAGATCGACAGTCTGTCCGGGCCTCGCCAGCCTCACCTGACCATCGCTGCCGGTGATGCGCACGCGGCCATCGGCCAGGCCGGTGATCTTGAGGCCCGACAGGTCCTCGCCGGGTGCCAGCACCCGGCCGTTGATCACCGGCAACGGCGGGCCGTTGGGGCGCGCAATCAGGCCACTGATAACCAGTCTTTCCGGCGCCACGATGTCGGCGGCCACCGCTGCCGGTCGATCCCTGTCGCGCTCAAGCTGCTCGCGTTCACTGGCCGAGAAAAAAAGCCGACCGAGTTCCGGGGCCGCCGCCTTGGCGCGCTCCTGCGCCAAAGCAGCCCAGGCCGACACGCACAGAAGCGCGGCGGCACCCGCCATGAAGCAGGCTTTCCCGATCATGATGGCTTGGCCGCAGCGGGCGACGTAGCGGGTTCCACCGGCGCCCGGGCGCCGGTGAGCGTGGTCCAGTCGAGCAGGCATTCGCCGCGCAGATTGCCGAGCGAAGCGCTACTTTCGGCAGTGCCTGCGGGCGCATCGGCCGGCGCTGCGGGCGCGCGCTGCAGCGTGCAATTGCGGATTTCGAAAACCCCCATGGGTGGCGCGCGCAGACGCGCGATGATCTGCAGCAAGTCGCCTTCATGCACCAGGCCGAACTCTAGCTTCATGCTGCTGGATTCGAAGCGCAGTCCGGGCGCCGGCTCGGTCAGGCCGACACTCGGCGCGCGCGCCGCGACGCTGTAGGTCAGGCGTGGCAGGCGCATGTCGTCACGGATCGCCGCCAGACGTTCGATCCAGTTGAGACGGCTCTCGTCGCCCAGAGCGCCGATCGATTGCAGCGTGTTGTAGCGCGCCAGAAAGGCGTCGATCTCGAGACGTTCGCCGTATACGCTGCCCAGACGTTGCTGGGTATCCCTTGCCTGCGCCTTGACCTGCATGTACCCGGCCTCGGTGGCACTGTGCTTGTCGATACCGTACAACGCCGCCGTCACCCCGGCGCCGGCCAGCAGCAGGGCACCAAGCAGGGCCCAACGCACCTGAGCGAACGCGGTTTTCATGAGCCGGCCTTGCGCGTGATGCGGATCGAAACCAGCGGGGCTTGCGCGGCGGCCTGCGCGGCCCTGCGATCGCCGCCTGTCAAGGCGCTGTTGGAGACGATATCGACCGGCTGTCTGGCGATACTTACCTGCGCACCGCGGATCGCGCGCAAGGCAGCGGCTATGCGTTCGGCGCTTTCAAGATCGCGGCGCGGATCGGCGGCCCGGCCGGGCACACCGATGCTGCCGTGCAGGGTTGCGATCTCCAGGCGTTCGGGTTGCGTATCCGCAGCACCAGTTGCAGGCGCGGCCGCTGCGGCAGGCGTGGCTACTGCGGGGTTGACCATCTCCGGGTCGTTCGCGGCACCTTGGCGCCATTCAAGTCGTTCCAGCCGGAAATCGGTGACCTGCTCCAATACGCGGCCGATCTCGGCCAACAATGGCGTCGGCGAAACCGTGCGTGCAGCCATTTTTTCGAATGCGGTCACACTTGCCTTGAGCTGTTCAGGCGTCGCCGGTAGCGGTGGGAAAGATCGTTTGATGCGCTCATAGTTGAGCTGATCCAGGCGCGTCTGTGACGCCAGCAGATCGGCTTCGCGGCGCAGGTTGCCGGCTTCGAACCAGCGTTCCGCCCCGACCGCGCACCCGGCCAGCAGGATGGCTGCGCCGCCCGCCCATATGGCGTTGCGCATCTGCCACATGCGGTAGGCCTCGCGCAACCAGCCCGGCGCAAAATCCAGGCGGGGTCGCCTACGCGCCAGCGCGTGAATCCACAATGCATCGGCATATGCCGGCGCGATCGATGCTGCGGCGGTCGTATCGGTCGTCTTGAGGCCGGCGGCCTTGCAGGCGTCATCCAGATCGATCAACACCGGCTCGATCGATTCGGAGAACAGGCCGCTGCGCTCCCATGCCGCTGCCTGTCCGGGCGGCACCAGGACCAGGGTGGGCAGTTTGAAATCCCGCTGCAACAGGCGCAGGCCCACCAGATAATGCTGGGTCTTGTTGATCTCGGTGATGCAGTTGGCGGCAAATTCCGGGGTATCGATCGCCTCGTCACCGGCTACCGCGGCCAGCCTTGAGAAGCGCGCCACCTTGCCGTCGACCAAGGTCTGTCGCAGGCCGGCACGGTTAATCGATACCAGCAGCAGGCGCGCTGGCGCCGCACCGGTGCGCCTTGCGATCGAATCGAGCAAAACCGACGCGGCCACCGGCGGTGAATACAGGCCGGCCAGCCGGATGCCGGCCGTGCTCAGGGGCGTCAGCCACAGATTGAGCACTTGCGCATTGGTCAGCGCCATCAGCAAAACCCGCTCGTCGCGTCGCCCCTCGCTTTCGCGGCCCAGCGAAACACTGGTGTGGAACGGGGTGTCGCGATAGGTCTGGCTGGATTTGCGCGCCAGTAGTTGCGCGTGCGCGGGGCCGCGCAGATAAGGGATGGTGTCCTGGCGAAAGTCTTCTTCAATCTGGTCGGCCAGGGCCACGAATACAGAGCGCCGGCGCGAAGCGACGAAGGCGGTGAAGTCGGCCTGCTGGTCGGGCAAAAAGCTTGCCTCCAGCACCAGGCGCGGGCCGGCGAACAGATAGCAGTCGCAGCCTGCATTGGTGATGGCGAGAACGCGTTTGGGCGGGGACAGCATCGCGTCAGCGCTTCTGTGTCAAGGACGTGGGGGCGCGATTCGACACAGCCCGCTCGCCGCGCAGCGCTGCCGATCCTGCATATATCGCGATCGTCATCGGCAGTTCCTCAGATCTTCAATTTGCCGATGGCATCGTAGATCGGGCCCAATACAGCCAGCAGGACCCAGCCAAGAATCAGGCCGAGGATCACGGTGAGGGTCGGCTCGATCAGCGCCTGCACCCGTTCGATCGACTCGCGTACTTCGCGGTTGTAGAAGTAACTGACGTTGAGCAGCGAGGTGTCGAGGCCGCCGGTCGATTCGCCCACCTTGAGCATGCGCAGCACCAAGGGCGGGAACAGGCCGACGGACTGGAACGCGAGCGTGATGTTCTGCCCCTCGCTGATCAGGTTGCCGGCGCGGGCCAGCGCATCGGATACCGCAAGGTTGCCGGCCACATCCTCGGAGATCTTTATGGCGTCCAGTACCGTTATGCCGGCGGCGTACATCATGGCGAAGGTGCTGGCGAAGCGCGACAGGATGATCTTGTGGAGGATCGGCCCGATGTAGGGAATGTCGAGCTTGCGGCGATCGATGGTGTAGGCGAAGCTTGGTGAGGTTCGCACGCCCAGAATGATGATCCCGGCTGCCAACGGCGGGATTGTCAGGATCAGGTACCAGTGTGAGCGCATGAAATCGGACACCGCAACCAGGGCGCGCGTCTGCACCGGCAATTCCTGCCCGAGATTCTTCAGAAAGCCCGCCAGCTGCGGTACCAGGTGAATCATCAGGAAGGCCACGGCTGCGAATACCACCACGCCTACGAAGGTGGGATACAGAATGATTTTCTTGGTATGGGCGGCCAGTTCGTCCTGCCATTTGAGCATGTCGGCGATGCGCCGCAGTACCTCGGGTAGCTGGCCTGTTCGCTCGCCGGCGCGGGTCAGGCTGATGAAGACGTCGCTGAACACCGTCGGATGGTCCGCCAGCGCCTCCGACATGGTCTTGCCACCCTCGATGGATTCGATCATCGAGCCGATCACTTCGCGAAAGCGCTGCGATTCGACACTGTCGCGCAATTCGGACAAGCCTTCAAGAAGGGGCAGGCCGCTACTGGTCATCTGCTCCAGATGAAAGCAGAAGGTGATCAGGTCGCGGCGCGTGATGCGGGTGCCGCCGAACAACGCGCGGCGTGCGTCGTTGGCCAGTTCGGCATTGATCAGATCCAGGCCGATGCGCTTCAAGCGCATCTCAAGGTCGATCAGGTTGACCGCCTCCAAGCGGCCCTTGACCCGCTTGCCGCCGGCATCGACTGATCGGTAGGCGAACACGGCCATGCTGCGCCTATCGCGGGTGCAACGCTCTGAGCGCCGCTGGTCCTGCCGGGCGCTGTGCGGGCAAGCGTGTGCGTGGCGGGCGCAGCGCCTTTATCATGAGCTCATCACGCGACCGGTGAAGTCGACCACCCGCGCCACTTCCTCGATCGTGGTCGAGCCGTCGAGTACCCGCCGCACCGCGTCCTCGGCCAGCGGAATGAAGCCTTTGGCCAGGGCCAGTTGCAAGAGCTCGCGGGTAGTCGCGCGGCGCGCCACCAGTTCGTCGAGATCGAAATCCATCTTGAGGATTTCCATGATCGCGATGCGGCCGCGGTAACCGCGGTACTCGCAGTGTTCGCAGCCGACCGCGTTGTAGATCATCGGTGCGGCCGAGGCATCGATGCCCATGATCCGGCACTCTACCGGCTCGGCCGCGTGGGCCTCCTTGCAATGCGGGCAGAGGCGTCGCACCAGGCGTTGCGCGACCACACCCACGATGTTGCCGGCCATCACGTCCGGCAGGATGCCGATGTCGAGCAGGCGCGGGATGGCACCGATGGCGGAATTGGTGTGCAGGGTCGAATAGACCTGATGCCCGGTCATGGCGGCGCGAAATGCCATCTCGGCGGTATCGGTGTCGCGAATCTCGCCCACCAGAATTACATCGGGATCCTGACGCATCAGGGAACGGATGCCGGTGGCGAAATCGAGTTTCGCGGCTTCGTTCACGCTGGTCTGGCGCACCATGTTCATCGGGTACTCGACCGGGTCCTCGAGCGTCATGATGTTGATG
>JAYTDE010000133.1:0-1632 GCA_043736195.1 Burkholderiales bacterium
TGCTTGACGATCCGTTTGCCGATCGGCACGTCCACGCTGTCCACAGCCAGGGTCACCAGGTTGGGGTCGAATCCCTCCTCACGCAACGCTGTGCGAAACACCTCGATCGAGATCGCCATTGGCAGAACGGTGGCCGGATGAGGCTTGACGATCACCGCGTTGCCGGTGGCCAGGCTCGCCATCATCGAGGGCCAGGCATTCCAGGTGGGAAAACTGGCGCAGGTAAAGCACACCGCTAACCCGCGCGGCACCAGTCGATAGGTCTTGTCCAGGGTGATGCTGGCCGGGCCGAAGCTGCGCTTCCAGATGGCATGGCGTGTGACCCCGGCCATGGCGGCATGTGCGTAGACCAGCGCTTCGATGCCGCGATCCAGTGCGTTGACGCCACTGCCGGCATAGCTCATGTTGTAGCTTTGCCCGGCGGTGTGCATCACCGAGAACGTGATCTCGAACATGCGACCGAACAGGCGCTCGATCACCTCCAGCAAAACGCCAATGCGCAACTCCGGCTCCGCTTGCGCCCAGCCGGCATCGATGGCGGTGCGTGCCGCGCTGAACAAGGCATCGAGATCGGCGCGCGGATAGCTGATGCCCAGTGGCGCCTGGGTGTAGGGCGAGACTTCCTCGCCCAGCCGGCCGATCTCGCCGGGCTGGTCAAGTGCGAAGGCGCGGTTCAGGTGCGCCTCGAACGCCCGTTTGCCCGTGGCTTGCGCGCAATCGGCCTGCGGGTACTTGTTTGGCAATTCCGGGAACGGGCTCCAGCATTCGCGCGTGCGGCAGGCTTCCCGGGCGCGCTCGAAGCGCGCGCGATGGGTCTCGAATCGGCTCATGGCTGGCGCTGCCATACCAGGCGGTGATGGCGCATTACTTCCGAGGCCGGCACTTTGTCGCTGGCCGAAAGCGTGAGCCCGTCGTTGCCGTCGAACGCCATGTGGCGCCGTTGCTCGGTGCCGACCAGGTTGGGGTTGTGCGACTGCGTCACGCTGTGAATGACGTAATCCCCTTCGATCCGGTAACGCCCGCCGTAGCTGAAAAAACTGTCGAACGCGGCCACACGCTCCGCCGCCGGCGCGGTGCGCGCGGATTCGCTGGAGAGATTCTTTCGTGCGGCGCGCGACATGCTGGCATTCATCCAGCCATCCGGTGTGTAGGCGATAAGGCCCGTCGCATCGGGTCCCAGCGCATGGGTAGGCGGACGGCCGTCGTCGTAGGTGGTTTCCCAGCGCACAAGGTGCCAGGCGCCGATCAGGGGGTTTTCCATGCTGTTCCCAAAGTCAAGTCGAGCGGGCTCATTGCTGCAATTCCGCGAGCAAATCGGGGTGTCGTTCGAGCAATCTAAACAGATTCACGACCGCCGGCATAGGCTTCGCCTGTCCACGCTCGTAGCGCGAGAATGCGTTCTTGCCGCCGCCGGTCAGTTTGGCCGCGTCTTGCTGTGTGAGCTTGAGTTGCTTGCGAACGCGCGCGAGTTGCTTCGCGTCACGCTCCTGCGCGCGCAGCCGCAGCAGGCCAAGCGCCGCGGCGTAGCGCTCCCCCTCACCCGCCGCGAATTCGACCTCCAGGCAGTTCGGGCAGTGCCAGCCGCGCACATCGCGAACGACGCCAGTGAGGCCATCGTGTCGAATCGGCACG
>JAYTDE010000134.1:0-4579 GCA_043736195.1 Burkholderiales bacterium
CGGCGCGATATGGATACCCATCATGCGGCCGAAAGCGGCATCGCCCGCACTTTTCAGAACCTGGCCTTGTTCAAGGGCATGAGCGTGCTCGACAACATCATGACCGGGCGCAACCTGAAAATGAAAACCGGCATCCTGGCGCAGGCCCTGCATTTCGGCCCGGCGCGTGCCGAAGAAATGCGCGAGCGGGCAATTGTGGAAAAAGTGATCGACTTCCTTGAGATCCAGGCCTATCGCAAGACCCCGGTCGGGCGCCTGCCCTACGGCCTGCAGAAACGCGTCGACCTGGGTCGCGCGCTGGCATCCGAGCCGCAGGTGTTGCTGCTGGACGAACCCATGGCCGGCATGAACATGGAAGAAAAGCAGGACATGTGCCGTTTCGTGCTCGACATCAACGACGAGTTCGGCACCACCATCGTATTGATCGAACACGACATGGGCGTGGTAATGGACATCTCGGACCGCGTGGTGGTGCTCGATTACGGCAAGAAGATCGGCGACGGCACCCCGCAAGAGGTGCGCAACGATCCCGAAGTCATCAAGGCCTATCTTGGCGTGAGTCACTAAAAGAAGGAACGCAGCGCATGGCAACCAAGAAAAACGGACCGGTGATGGCCCTGGGCGCATTGTTGGCCGCCGGCCTGGTGGCACCGCTGCTTACCGGCAGCGCGCCCGGCTTTTACCTTGAAGTGTTGCTGGGCGGCTTGATGGCAGGCGTGCTCTATTCCCTGGTTGCACTGGGTTTCGTGCTGATCTTCAAGGCCTCCGGCGTTTTCAATTTCGCGCAAGGGGCGATGGTGCTGTTCGCCGCGCTGGCGCTGGCGCGCTTGGCCGAGTGGCTGCCGGGCTTGACCGGTATCCCGGCGGGCTTTCCGGCGCTGGCTGTGGCCTTCGTGCTGGCCACCGGCATCATGGTGATTCTGGCGTGGCTGATCGAGCGCATCGTACTGCGCCCGCTGGTGGCGCAGGATCCGGTGGCGCTCCTGATGGCCACCCTGGGTGTGACCTTCTTTCTCGACGGTTTCGGCCAGACTATCTGGGGCAGCGACATCTACAAGATCGACCTGGGAATCTCCAAGGATCCGACCATGATCCTGCAGTCGACCTTCGAAGGCGGCATCCTGGTCAGCAAGGAAGACCTGGTGGCCACCGTGATTGCCGCCGTGCTGGTGCTGATGCTGGCCCTGTTCTTCCAGAAAACTGCCACCGGGCGTGCCTTGCGCGCGGTGGCCGACGACCACCAGGCGGCGCAGTCGATCGGCATTCCCCTGAACCGCATCTGGGTCATCGTGTGGGCGGTCGCGGGTTTCGTGGCCCTGGTGGCCGGCATGGTGTGGGGCAGCAAGCTGGGGGTGCAGTTCTCGCTGTCGCTACTGGCGCTCAAGGCCCTGCCGGTGGTGATCCTGGGCGGATTCACCTCGATCCCCGGCGCCATTATTGGCGGCCTGGTGATTGGCGTCGGTGAAAAAATGGCCGAAGTATTCATGGGGCCGCCGCTGATCAAGCTGTGGGATCTGGCCGGTGGCGGTATCGAAAACTGGTTCGCCTACGTCTTAGCCCTGCTGTTCCTGATGGTTCGACCCGAAGGCTTGTTCGGCGAGAAACACATCGACCGCGTTTAGGGAAACACTGAATAAGTCCGTAGGTTGAGAAAGCTGCTTCTGCAACCAATTGAATTGAAACGAGCTTCCGTTCGATAGTCCGCATTCCAAGGATTTATTCAGCGTTTTCTTAGACATCCTCCCAGATACCCACTATGTTCTACCGCGAAAACGGGCAGTTCAAATCCAGCTACAGCGAAGACCAGCAGATTCTGGGCATTCGCCAGGATCGCTGGTTCATCTTCGGCTTGATTGCGTTTGCGATGTTTGTCGTGCCCTACGTGGCCTCCGACTACATGTTCCGCGCAATCCTGATCCCCTTCCTGATCGTCTCGCTGGCGGCCATCGGCCTCAACCTGCTGGTTGGCTACTGCGGCCAGATCTCGCTGGGCCACGCCGCCTTCATGGCCATCGGGGCTTACGCCGCCTACAACCTGGTGGTGCATTTTCCGCAACTCAATTTTGTCGTGGTGCTGGTGCTGGCGGGCTTTATCTCGGCGCTGATCGGCATACTCTTCGGACTGCCATCGCTGCAGATCAAGGGCCTTTATCTGGGGGTGGCGACCCTGGCGGCGCAGTTCTTCATTGACTGGGTGTTCGCGCGTGTCAGGTGGTTCACCAACTACTCGCCGTCCGGCTCGGTGTCGACCGCACCGATCGAGATGTTCGGCTGGACCGTCAACACGCCGATCGAGAAATATCTGATGGTGCTTGTGATCGTCATCGTGTTCGCCCTCACGGCCAAGAACCTGGTGCGCGGCCACATCGGTCGCTCGTGGATGGCGATGCGCGACATGGATGTGGCTGCGGAGGTGATCGGCATCCGCCCGATGCATGCCAAGCTGTCGGCCTTTGCTGTCAGCGCGTTCTATGCAGGCGTGGCTGGGGCGCTGTGGGGCTTCGTGCACCTGGGATCATGGGAGCCGGCGGCGTTTTCGATCAACTTTTCGCTCAACCTGTTGTTCATGATCATCATCGGCGGCATGGGCTCGATCCTCGGCAGCTTCATCGGCGCGGCCTTCATTGTGTTGCTGCCGATCACCCTCAACCAGTTACTGCCGCCACTGGGTGCGTTAGTCGGGTTGAAAATCGGCACCGCGCTGGCCTCGCACTTCGAATTCATGATCTTCGGCGCCCTGATCATATTTTTCCTGATTGTCGAGCCGCTCGGGATTGCGCGTTTGTGGGCGATCGGCAAGGAAAAGCTGCGCCTGTGGCCCTTCCCGCATTGACAAGATATTGGACTTCACTAGGGTGAATACCAATACCGCTCTTACGTTTAAAGTGTTTTGCTTGCTGCACCGGAATTGATGTTCCGCTTTCAATCAAAGGAGACACCATGAAAACTCGCAATTCGATCCTGGCCGCTGCGGCAGTCGTCGCGGCGATGGGCGGCGTCCTGGCGCCGAGCACATCTGCCTTCGCTCAGGCCAAGGAGCAGTTCTTCCCGATTCTTTCGTATCGCACAGGTGCCTATGCGCCTAACGGCGTGCCTTTTGCCAACGGTTACGTCGACTACCTCAAGCTGATCAATGCCCGCGACGGTGGCATCGGTGGCGTCAAGATCACCTTCGAGGAATGTGAAACCGGCTACGCCACCGACCGTGGCGTCGAATGTTACGAACGCCTCAAGGGCAAGGGCCCGACCGGGGCCTCGGTGTTCCATCCGCTGTCCACCGGTATCACCTTCGCGTTGACCGACAAGTCGTTTACCGACAAGATTCCAATCATCACCGCCGGCTATGGTCGCGCCGACTCGGTGGACGGCCAGGTGTTCAAGTGGAACTTCCCGCTCGGCGGCACCTATTGGGGCGCGGCCGACATGCTGATCCAGCATATCGGCAAGAAGGAAGGCGGTCTGGACAAGTTGAAGGGCAAGAAGATCGCGCTGGTGTATCACGATTCGCCCTACGGCAAGGAGCCTATCGCGCTGCTGCAGGAGCGCGCCAAGATGCACGGCTATGAACTGTCGCTTCTGCCGGTGACGCACCCCGGGGTCGAGCAAAAAGCCACCTGGCTGCAGGTGCGCCAGAATCGGCCGGATTACCTGTTCCTGTGGGGCTGGGGCGTGATGAACTCGACCTCGATCAAGGAGGCAGTGGCCGTCGGCTATCCGCGCGAAAAGATGTACGGCGTGTGGTGGGCGGGCGCCGAGCCCGATGTACGTCCTGCAGGGGATGGCGCCAAGGGTTATAACGCGTTGACTTTTATGGCGCCGGCCGGCCAGGGCAAGGTGCACCAGGACGTGATCAAGTTTGTGCATGAAAAGGGTCAGGGTACCGGCGACCGCAAGGAAATCGGCGAGGTTTTGTATAACCGCGGCATGGTGGGCGCGATGATGAGCATCGAGGGTGTCAAGCGAGCCCAGTTCAAGTATGGCAAGAAGCCACTGACCGGTGAGCAGATTCAGTGGGGCCTGGAAAATCTGGCGCTTGACCAGAAGGCGCTCGCTGCCCTGGGTTTTGCCGGCTTCGCCGACCCGATTTCGACCTCTTGCGTGAATCACGAAGGCGGCAGCGTGGCGAAAGTCCACACCTGGGACGGCGCCAAGTGGGTGGTCGGCACGGACAGCTACGTCGCCGATGAGCAGGTCATCAAGCCGATGATCAAGCAATCCGCAGCCAAGTATGCGGCGGAGAAAAAGCTGACCCCGCGCGACTGCGCAAAAGAGCTGGCTTCCTCGAAGTAATCGGCAGTTTCAACCGGACGCGCCCGCTTTTTGGGCGCGTCCGTCATTTGCGATGGCAATATCCCATGACCGCACCCCTGTTATCCGTCAACGGCATCGAAGTCATATACAACCACGTCATCCTGGTGTTGAAGGGGGTGTCGTTTACCGTGCCGCAGGGCGGCATCGTCGCCCTGCTGGGCGGCAACGGCGCCGGCAAGACCACCACCTTGCGCGCGGTATCGCGCCTGCTCAAGGGCGAGCGCGGCGAGGTGACAAAGGGCAATATCGAATACAAGGGCGAGCGCAT
>JAYTDE010000135.1:0-3229 GCA_043736195.1 Burkholderiales bacterium
TCGCCCCGCTCGAGAATTCGCCGCAGTCGTTCCGCATCGAGCAGGATGCCGGCATCGTGGTGCAACCGCACTTTCATTTCGTCAACCAGTTCCAGGTGGTGGTGGCCGGCAGCGCCTCGATCGGGCGCAATCCGGTGACGCCGATCGGCGTGCACTACGCCGGCGCGCATACCGGCTACGGCCCGATCACCGCCGGGCCTGACGGCGTCACCTATTTCACCCTGCGCGCCCAGTCCGACGGCACCGGCGCGCAATACCTGCCGGCCTCGCGCGAGCGCATGCAGAAGGTGCCGAAACGCTACATCCTGGCCCTGCCCTGCCCGGCGCTGGATGACGCCGGCCTGGCGGCACTGGATGCGCCGCAAACGGTGGCCATGCTCGATGAGGCTGACGGCATCGGCGCCTGGGTGTTGCGCCTGCCCGCCAATGGCACCAGCCTCGGGCCCGATCCGGCGGCAGGCGGCGGGCAATCGATTTTTGTCGCCCGCGGCAGCCTCATGCACGAGGGCCTTGAACTCGACCGCCATGCCTGCCTGTATGTCTCGGCCGACGAACCGGCACTGTCGCTGGCAGCCGGGGCTGCCGGGCTCGAGATCGTGTTTTGCCAGTTTCCGCGTCGCACTCAGTAGCCGCGCCGCGGCATGTGCCGCGCGCACCAACAGGAGTCATCATGCAACTCAGGCAGGCAATCATCGCGCTTGGCGCCGCCGTTCTCGGTTTGACTCTCGCCGCGCCTGCCGCCCTGTATGCGCAGGCGGCATACCCGGCGCGCCCGATCAAGGTGGTAGTCGGCTTCCCGCCGGGCCAGGCCACCGACGTCATCGCGCGCCTGATGGCGACCAAGTTCACCGAAAGCCTGGGGCAGCCGGTGGTGGTCGACAACCGGCCCGGCAAGGGTGGCAGCCTGGGCGCCGAACTGGTCGCCAAATCCGCGCCGGACGGGTACACGTTGCTGGTATCAGCCACCGCGCCGCTGGCCACCAATGTCAACCTGTATCCGAACGTCGGCTACAACCCGGCAACCGACTTCGCCCCCATCAGCCTGATGGCCTGGCTGCCGTTCGTCCTGATCGTCAACCCGGCGGTGCCGGCCAACAGCCTGCCCGAACTGATCGCTTACGCCAAGGGTCGCCCGGGCGCCTTGTCGTACGCCTCGTCGGGCAATGGCACGACCGCGCACCTGACCATGGAAATGTTCAAGCGCGCCGCCGGCTTGGACATCCTGCATGTGCCCTACAAGGGCGGTGTGGCGGCCTTGTCGGACGTGATGTCGGGGCAACTGCAGATGGGCTGGGACACGGCATTGTTCCTGTTGCCGCATATCAAGGCCGGCAAGGTGCGGGCGATCGCCACCGCCAGCCCGGCACGTTCGCCCCTGATGCCGGATATTCCGGCCGCCGCCGAGACCGTGCCCGGGTTCTCCTCCGGCGCCTGGCTGGGCTTAGTGGCACCGGCCGGCACGCCGCGCGACATCGTCAACCGCCTCAACAGCGAATTGCACAAGTTCATGAAGACCGCCGAGATCTCCGAGCGACTGGCCGGGCTTGGCACCGAGGTGCTGCTCTCGACCCCGGACGAGTTTCACGAGCATATCAAGCGCGAGATGGTGAAATGGGGCAAGGCCGTCAAGGATTCCGGCACCAAGCTCGATTGAACCAGGCCAGCGGCACAACCGGGCACCTGGCATCGGCACGGCGCGCCTCTTCGCCGCTAGAATCAAGCCCCGCCTTGTCTTCCTGTCCTGGAGTCGCCGCCATGCCACGCCACGCCGCTTTCGTTCCTCACGGGGTCATTCCCGCGGTATTGCTGCCTTTCAACGACGATTTTTCCATCGATGAAGCCAGCTACCGCGCGCACCTGCGCGATGTCGCCTCGGTCCAGGGCATCAGCGCGATCACCACCAATGCACATTCGACCGAAGCCGCCTCTTGCAGCTTCGACGAACAGCAGCGCGTGCTGGCCATCACGCAGGACGAGATCGGCGAGCGCCTGCCAATCGTCAACGGCATCTACGCCGACGGCAGCCTGGAGGCGCAGCGGCTGGCGAAGATGGCGCACGCCGGTGGCGCCTCGGCGCTTTTGGTGTTCCCCTCGGCCATCTACGCGATGGGCCAGCGCCCGGAAATGGCGATCGAACATTTCAAGCGCGTAGCCGAGGTGACCGACCTGCCGCTGATCGCCTTCCAGTACCCCGCCAGCGGCAGCCAGGGCTACCCGCTGCCGACCCTGATTCGAATGATCGAAGCGGTGCCGAGCATTCGCGCCATCAAGGACTGGTGCGGCAATGCACAGTTGGCCGACCGTCAGATCCGCGCCCTGCAAACGCGCAATCCGCCGGTCAATGTGTTGTCGACCCACAGCGCGTGGCTGTTCAGTTCGCTGGTGCTGGGCTGCAACGGCTTGTTGTCGGGCAGCGGCTCGGTGATCGCCGACCTGCAGGCGCAGTTGTATCAGGCGGTCAGGTCCGACGATCTGGCCACGGCGCGCCGCGTGCATGAGCGTATCCACCACACCGCCGAAGTGTTCTACGCCGACCCGCCGGTGGACATGCACAACCGCATGAAGGAAGCACTGGTGCTGATGGGCAAGCTGCCGCGTGCAGTGGTGCGCCCGCCATTGGTGAAGATTGCGGCGCCGGAGATCGAGCGGATTCGGCAGGCGCTGATCGCCGCCGGACTGCTGCAGCGTGAACCGGAGCAACGCCTGGCGGCCTGACGGTTCAGGCGTTCAACGCGCCGCGCAGGCGTGCTACCAGCGCCGCTGCCTGCGCCGGCAACTGGTCACCGCGCCATGCGACATGCTGGTCGGCGCGGCACAACACCAGCTTGTGGCGATAGGCATCGGGCAGGGCATCGCGTGGCGCGGCGTCCTGCACCAGCAAGGGCATGTGCTGCGCCTGTGCCGCCGCCACCAGCGGCGCGACATCCTGACTTGCATCGAGGCGCAGCAGCGTGTAGCCGGGACCCAACGTGTCGTACAGCGAGCGGCCGTCAGCCAGCCAGAAGTGCGGCACGCGGCAGCCCGGCACGGTGGAAGGCGTGAAGCTGCCCATGCTGTACGCAGGCGGCGCTTCGTCATCGGCGACGATAAGTGGCGAGCCGGTGTAGTAGTAGCCGAAGTTGAGGCCCGCACAGCAGAACTGCTGCACGTTGAGCTCGTAGGCGGCGCGGCCGGCGGCGGCCCGCACCGCATCGCCTGCCGGCCCCGCGACTTCGATGTCGGCCGGCAC
>JAYTDE010000136.1:0-7573 GCA_043736195.1 Burkholderiales bacterium
CAGATACTACCAACACGCCGAAATTCCCCATCCCCACCCCGGCCCTCCCCTTGAAGGGGAGGGAGATTTCGCTTGGCTGAACAATGTGGCTAATCAGGACAACTTTTCACCTTGGCCGGTACAAATGCTCGGCACTTGACGGATACTCATTGATTGCGAAGACGAGAACAACATGGACCAAAACTACACAACCGAAAACGTGAGCGGCGGCGTGCCGGTGAAGATGTGGACCCGCGGCGTGCCGGTTGAAGACGAAGCCAGGAAGCAACTTTTCAACGCCGCGCGCTTGCCGATTGTCTTCAAGCACATTGCGGCGATGCCGGATGTGCACCTTGGGATCGGCGCGACCGTGGGCTCGGTGATCGCGACGCTTAAAGCCATCATCCCGGCAGCGGTGGGGGTGGATATCGGCTGCGGCATGATGGCCTGCAAGACCACGCTTGCAGCCGCCGACCTGCCGGACAACCTTGGCCCGCTGCGCGCGGCGATCGAGCGCGCAGTGCCGCACGGCATGACACGGCGCAGACAAGGGCGCGATCAGGGTAGCTGGGAGAATCCACCCGAAATCGTCGATCAGGCCTGGGCCACGCTGGCCGACGAATTCGCCGCGCTGTGCGAACTGCATCCGCGCTTTGTCAACACCAACAACCGCAAGCAGCTTGGCACGCTCGGCTCGGGCAACCATTTCATCGAGGTCTGCCTGGATGAAGCGGGTGCGGTGTGGTTCATGCTGCACTCGGGTTCGCGCGGGGTCGGCAACGCGATCGGCACCCATTTCATCGAACTGGCGAAGAAGGATGCCGAGGCGAATCAGCGCAACCTGCCGGACCGCGACCTCGCCTATTTCGAGGAAGGGGCGCAGGCCTTCGACGACTATGTGCGCGGCGTGGGTTGGGCGCAGAAATTCGCGCAACTCAACCGTGAAGTGATGATGAAGAACCTGATCGCCACGGTTGCGAAGCTGATCACCAAGCCGTTCGAATCGCATGTCGAAGCGGTGAACTGCCATCACAACTACGTGCAACAGGAACACCACTTCGGCCATGACGTGTTCGTGACCCGCAAGGGTGCGCTTAGCGCTAAGCGGGGCGAGTTCGGGATCATCCCCGGCAACATGGGAGCCAAGAGCTATATCGTGCGCGGGCTGGGTAACGCCGAGAGTTTCGATAGCTGCAGCCATGGCGCGGGCCGGGTGATGAGTCGGTCTCGGGCGAAAAAGCTTTACACCGTCGACGACCAGATTCGCGCCACCCAAGGTGTCGAGTGCCGCAAGGACGCCGAGGTGATCGACGAGATCCCGATGGCCTACAAGGACATCGACTCGGTGATGGCAGCGCAGCAGGATCTGGTGGAAATAGTGCACACCTTGAAGCAGGTGCTGTGCGTGAAAGGCTGACCCGCGGCAACCTGGCCTGAATGCATCCGGCCCGGCAAGGCCGGCGAGCCAGTGCCCACCGGCGGGACCGGCTCATCTGTCGCCGCCCGGTTGGCCCGATGGCCAAGCCCCAATAACAGCATCGGAGCGGGCGAAACGTCCGGCTGGCTGCCTTTCACGAGCCTTCTCCGAAGTGAAAACAAGGGCAAACCCGGCTATACTTCAGGGTTTCGCTAGCCCCATTTCCGACATGTCGTGGCCGGCTTTTCCGCCACCAGGAATCACCGAAAGGACGCCTCATGAGCGAGGACCTTCAGCACGAAACGCCGATCAAGACCCCCAAGCAACTCATCATTGTGATCGTCGCTTCGTTTGTCATCCCGATCGTCCTGATCCTGATGCTGGTGTCGTTGGTCACCGGTGGCAAGAAAGTCGATGTGCAGGGCCTGGCTCTCAAGCCCGAATCGGTCGCCGAGCGCATCAAGCCGGTGGCGGCCATCAACCTCAAGTCCATGGACGGCCCCAAGGTTTTCCTCTCCGGCCAGGAGGTCTATACCCAGAACTGCAAGGCATGCCATGAGGCCGGTGTGGCCAACGCCCCCAAGATGGGCGACACCGCCGCCTGGGCGCCACGCCTGAAGCAGGGATACGAGATGCTGGTGGACCATTCAGTCAAGGGCATTCGGGGTATGCCGGCACGTGGCGGCAATGGCGACCTTTCGAACTACGAGGTGGCGCGTGGTGTGGTGTTCATGACCGCTTCGGCCGGCGGCACCTTCAAGGAGCCGGCCGCGCCGGCGGCGGCCCCTGCTAGCGCCCCCGCCGCTGGAGCTGCGGCTGCAGCGGCGCCAGCCGCCGTCGCTACAGCGGCTGTTGTAGTTGCATCCGCGGCACCTGCCGCAGCCGCGGCACCGGCCAAGGCGAGCGATGGCAAAGCCTTGTACGAAACCGCTTGCGTGGCCTGCCACGCCGCAGGTGTGGCGAATGCTCCAAAACTGGGCGACAAGGCCGCATGGGCGCCGCGCCTCAAGACCGGCATGGATACCCTGTACGCCAGCGTGATCAAGGGCAAGGGCGCGATGCCGCCCAAAGGCACAGCCATGAGTGCTTCAGACGCCGACATCAAGGCCTCCGTTGACTACATGGTGAGCTCGGTCAAATAGGGATCCGACGCCAAAACGAACGGTGCCTGCGGGCGCCGTTTTTGTTGCTGCCAGCAACTGCGGAACGGCTCGCCGCGCTGGCCGACTTTCAGATTTCCAGCGGATCCACCTCGATATGCCAGCGCAGGCCGGCCGGCACGTTCGCTCCGATCCACGCAAGCCAGCGCGCCAGGAAAGCCTGCAGGGCGGGGCGCGATGGCGACTCGACCATCAATTGGGCACGCTCCACGTTCATCAGGCGCGTCAACACCATCGGCACCGGGTCGTAGATCATGATGCCATCGGCTTCGATGTCGGCCTTGGCCGCCTGCTTGAGAAAACTCAAACCCGCTTCCAGCTTTTTGGCCTCCACCCGCAACATCGCCTGGAACGCCGCCGGCGGCAGGCCGGCGGCCTCGCGTTCGGCCAGAAGGCTCAAGGCAAAGCCGTCATAGTCGCCGGCGACCACCGCGCGAAACAGCGGGTGATCGGGTTTGCGTGTCTGGATCAACACCAGGCCGGGCTTGCCGGCGCGGCCAGCGCGACCGGCCACCTGGGTCAATTGCGCATACAGGCGCTCGCTGGCGCGAAAATCGGCACTGAACAACGCCGCATCCACATTGATCGCCGCCACCAGGGTCAGATTCTTGAAGTCATGCCCCTTGGCCAACATTTGTGTGCCCACCAGAATATCGGCCTCGCCCGCATGCACCTGATCGAATAAAGCCTCGGCCGAGCCTTTGCGGCTGGTCGAATCGCGGTCGATGCGCAGCACGCGTGCACTGGGGCAGGCTTCGGCCAAGTGCACTTCGAGGCGTTGCGTGCCTTGCCCATAGCCGCGAATATCCACATTGCCGCAGGTCGGGCAGCCCTCGGGCACGGCTTCGGCGAAGCCGCAGTGATGGCACATCAGGGTCCCGCCGGTCAACAAGCCACGCCGACGATGCAATACCAGATAAGCCGTACAACGTGTGCAAGCGCTCACCCATCCACACGCGGCGCAAGATAGAACCGGCGCATAACCGCGCCGATTGAGGAATACCAGGCTTTGTTCGCCGGCTTCCACACGGCTCTTGATCGCATCCCAGATCGGCGCGGCAATGCCGTGTTCGGCACGCGCGGTATTCAGGTCGATGATGCGTATTTCAGGCAGCAGCGCATCGGTCACTGCGCGGCTTTTCATCACCAGACGCGCATAGCGCCCCGATTGCGCGTGTGCGAAGGTTTCAAGCGAGGGCGTGGCGCTGCCCAGGACGATGGGAACGCCCTCGTTTTTGGCACGATACACCGCCAGATCGCGCGCCGAATAGCGCATGCCTTCCTGCTGCTTGAACGAAGGGTCGTGCTCCTCATCAACCACGATCAGGCGCAAGCGTGGCAATGAGGCCAGCACCGCCAGCCGCGTACCGAGCACGATATCGGCCACACCGGTGTGCGCGAGCAGCCAATAATGTGTGCGCTCGCTTTCACTCAAACCACTGTGCATCGGGACAATGACACTCGCCGGGAAGCGCTGCCTGAAATGCTCCAGCAGGCGCGGAGTGAGGTTGATCTCGGGTACCAACACCAAAGCCTGGCCGCCTGCGGCAAGCACGCGCTCGGCCAGTTGCAGATAGACCTCGGTCTTGCCGCTGCCGGTCACGCCGTGCAGCAAACTGGCGAGAAATCGTGGTGGATCGAGCGCCGCTGCGATCGCGGCGACCGCACCTGACTGTTCCGGATTGGCGGCAGGCGACGTGTCAACCTGGAGCGGCGCCGGTTCTGCGTGCACCACCAGGCCTGCGGCCTGCCACGCTTCCAGATACACCAGTGCCTTGGGAGAAATACTTGTCAGCTCGTAGCCAAAACAGGGGGCGGCAGCGAGTCTTGCGACGATCGCCGCGCGCGCATGTTCGCGCTTGGCAAACGCGGGCATCAGCCCGCGCCAGGAAAAACGCTGCCACAGTGCCGGGGCTAACGGATTGTCAGCCTTGAGGCCGGCTGGCAAGGCCGCGCCAATTGCGTTGCCCAACGGGTGCTGATAGTAGCCAGCGCAAAAGCGCAGCAATTCAAGCCAGGCGACCGGCAGCGCGGGCACGTCGTCAAGCACACGCGCTGGTTTGATGCGTGCCGGGTCGACCGCCGGCACCACGTCGGCTTCAACCACCACCCCGACCAAGGTACGAGGCCCGAACGGCACGGCCACGCGACAGCCCAGCAAGCCAGTCGCGCTGTCGACCGAATAGTCATATAGCGCCGCTACCGGGACTTCGAGCGCAACTCGTACAAAGGGCATCGGACGGGACGCTTTTTGACGGCGATTCTGGCTGATTTCAGGCCGCGATGAGGCGCGTAAATCAGGCGATTGTTAAGGTAGAAGGTTAAAAACTATTGCTAAGGCAATGGCGGCTCTAGGGCTTTGATGGTGTTCACAAAACCTGTGGATAAGTTTGTTGAAAACCTCCCTTTAAGGATACGCAACCCTCGGCGGGAAAAGGATTTTTCCTGGATCGCACATATTTAATGCGTTTCAGGACTCTATTGTTTTCAATGACTTACAGATGCCGGGCGGTTCGGAAATTGCGGCAGCGCAACGATCAAGCGCCCTACCAAAAAATGTGCATAAGTCAAGCGTTTTATTGCCTGATTTCAGGTTTCCCCAACCCCGCTTCCAAAGCGGCTTTGCGAGACCGCTGCTCGCAAAGCGGCTATGGCAGCCACTTTGCCGACCCCTGCCGCGCAAACCCTTGTGCCAAGCCAATCGCGGCCATGTCACACACGCAAATTGATGCCAACAGCATAATTTCAGTGGCCTGCATGGTACTGCGGGCTCAACTCATGCACGGCCGCGACCAGCGCCCCTGCATGCTCGGGCGCAGTGAATTGCGATATGCCGTGCCCCAGATTGAACACGTGGCCCGATCCATGCCCGTATGAGGCCAGTATGCGCGCCACTTCGGCACGAATCGCCGCGGGCGCGGCGAACAAGGCCGTGGGATCGAAGTTGCCCTGCAAGGCCACCTGATGGCCCACTCGCGCACGCGCCACCGAGAGCTCGATGGTCCAGTCCAGCCCCAGGGCATCACAACCGCTTGCCGCCATGTCTTCCAGCCACAGGCCGCCGCCCTTGGTGAACATCACCACCGGCACCCGCCGGCCCTCATGTTCGCGTATGAGGCCGGCAATCACGCGTGTCATGTAGGCCAGCGAGAAGGTCTTGTAGGCGGCCGCCGAGAGGGACCCGCCCCAGGTATCGAACAGCATCACCGCCTGTGCGCCGGCCTCGATCTGCGCATTCAGATACGCGGTCACGGCGTCGGCGTTGACTTCGAGGATGCGATGCATCAGGTCGGGCCGCTGGTAGACCATGGTCTTGACGGTGCGGTGATCGGGGCTGCCGCCGCCTTCAACCATGTAGCAGGCCAGGGTCCAGGGGCTGCCGGAAAAGCCGATCAGGGGTACCCGGCCGCCGAGCGCGCGGCGGATCTGCCGCACCGCGTCGGTCACATAGCCGAGCGTGGCGTCCATGTCCGGCACGGCGAGCTTCGCGACAGCCGCCTCATCGCGCACGGTGCGCTCGAACCTGGGCCCTTCGCCATCGGAGAAATACAATCCCAGGCCCATGGCGTCGGGCACGGTGAGAATGTCGGAAAACAGGATCGCGGCATCCAGTGGAAAGCGCTCCAGCGGCTGCAGCGTGACTTCTGTGGCGTAGTCAGGATTCTTGGCCAGGCCCAGGAAAGAGCCGGCGCGCTTGCGCGTGGCGTTGTATTCCGGCAAGTAACGCCCGGCCTGGCGCATCAGCCATACAGGGGTGTACTCGGTGGGCTGGCGCAGCAGGGCGCGCAGCAGGGTGTCGTTCTTGAGCGTAACCGCTTCAGTCATTCTTCGTGACCGCGTGCCCGCCAAAGCCCTGGCGCATCTTGGCCAGTAGTTTCGCCGGATAGTCGTTTTTGCCCTGGGTGGCGAAACGCATCATCAGCGCCAGGCTCATCACCGGCGCCGGCACGCCCTGCTCGACTGCTTCGATGGCGGTCCAGCGGCCCTCGCCCGAATCGGGCACATGCGGGGCGATCGCCGCGATGCCGGCCGGGTCCTTGAGTGCCGCGGCGGTGAGATCAAGCAGCCATGAGCGCACCACCGAACCGTGACGCCACAGCTCGCCGATGGCGGGCAGATCGAGCGCGAATTCCTTCTTCGCATCCATCAGCGCAAAGCCTTCGGCAAGGGCTTGCATCATGCCGTATTCGATGCCGTTGTGGACCATCTTGGTGAAGTGGCCGGCACCGGCCGGTCCGGCATGCAGCCAGCCGGTATCGGCCGCTGGCGCCAGCAGACGCAGGTAGGGTTTGAGGCGATCGATGGCGTCCTGGGACCCTCCGGCCATCAGGCAATAGCCATTGGCCAGGCCATGCACACCACCCGACACGCCGCAGTCGACAAAGCCCAACCCGTTGCGCTTCAAGGTGGCGGCGCGCCGCACTGAATCCTTGTAGAAGCTGTTGGCGCCATCGATGATCACGTCCCCCTCGGACAACAGCGGCTGCAGTTGCGCGATGGCAGCTTCGGTGGCATCGCCCGCCGGCAGCATCAGCCACACCAGACGCGGCGCCTCGAGTTGCAACACCAGGTTCGACAGCGAACTGGCGGCGACAGCGCCAAGCTCGGTTGCCAACGCGGCGGCCGTTTTTTCATCGCGGTCAAACAGCGCCGCGCGCACGCCGCCCAGCGCTAAGCGCCGCGCCATGTTGGCGCCCATTTTTCCCAGGCCGATCATTGCGAACGAGGTCATGGTTGCGATCCAATAGAAGTGAAACAATCAATGCGCAAAAAGCAAACGCGCTATTCTACCGTGCACGTTTTCCCCCTTTTCCACAAGAAACCCAATGAGACAAAGCATCGGCCTGATCGGGCCCGGCGCGATGGGCCTGGCCATCACCCAGGCCCTGGTGCGCGGCGGCTTCGAAGTTTTCGTGCGCGACATCGACCCCGCGCGCAACGCCCTGGCGCGTGCCAGCGCGGCCACGGTTTGCGTGTCGCCGGCCGAAGTGGCCAGTTGCAGCGACATCGTCATCAC